>JAITQR010000361.1 GCA_031288815.1 Treponema sp. | reverse complement strand
CCCAAGAGCGTCCAGGAATGCGCGGACCTGACCTATCTGGCCTTCGATTTGGCTGATCAGTACCGCATCCCCGTAATAGTCCTGGCGGACGGCATGATCGGCCAGATGATGGAAGGGGTGGTTCTGCCCCCGGAGCGATCCCTCCAGGACCTGCCCAAACGGGACTGGACCGCCGGGCATTTACCGGAACGGGAAGGCCGGGCCGGGGGACCGGCGGTACACATCACCTCGATCTTCCTGGTACCGGAGGAACTGGAAGCGCGGAACAAGAAGCGCCTGATCCGGTATGAGGAAATAAAGTCCAGGGAAATCCGTTTTGAGGCGGCGGGCTACCGTACCGCCTGTAATGAATTTACCGGCGAAGGACCGGATCTTACCCTGGTTGCCTACGGAACCTCCGCCCGGATCGCCCTGGGAGCAAAGAAGCTTGCCGAAAAGGCGGGGATAAAACTTGGCCTGTTCCGGCCCATCACCCTCTGGCCCTTCCCCTATAAGGCCCTGGCAAAGATAGCCTCCACGGGCAAGCCCATGCTCACCGTGGAGATGAGCGAAGGCCAGCTGGTGGAAGATGTGAAGCTCTCGATTTTTGAAGCGGATCCATCCGTTCCCCGCGCGCCGGTACATCTATTGGCCCACTCCGGCGGGGTCCTCCCCACGGAGGAAGAGGTTTTTGAAAAAGTAAAGGAAATACTGGGGGAAACGGCCTCCAACGGAGGCGCCTCATGAAACAGCTCCACGGACATCCAAAGAGTTTATACAGGGTATCTACAAAATATTGCGCCGGCTGCGGTCACGGGGTTATCCACCGGATCATCACCGAACTGGTAGACGAGATGGGCCTGCGGGATCGGACTATCATCACCAATCCTGTGGGCTGCGCTATCTGGGCGGACCTCTACTTCGACTTCGATACGGTACAGCCCGCCCACGGACGTACCCCCGCGGCTGCCACGGCCATCAAACGTGTCCTGCCGGATCATCTGGTTATCTGTTACCAGGGGGACGGTGACATGGCCGCCATCGGTACCGCGGAGATGATTCACGCCGCCAACCGGGCGGAAAAGTTCACCACCGTCTTTGTTAATAACGCTATTTACGGCATGACCGGCGGCCAGATGGCCCCCACCACCCTGATAGGACAGAAGGCCGCCACCGCTCCCCTGGGCCGGGACCCGGACGCCGCGGGCATGGGCTATCCCATCAGGGTGTCGGAACTTTTAGCCCAGCTTGAAGGGACCCGGTACATAGCCCGGAGCGCGGTAAATACCCCCGCCAATGCCCGGAAGACCAAGCAGTACGTCCGAAAGGCCCTGGAAGCCCAGCTTGCGGGAGTAGGCTTTACCATGGTAGAAATCCTTTCCCCCTGCCCCACCAACTGGGGCCTGGACCCCATACCGGCGATAGAATGGCTGGAGGAAAAGATGATCCCCTTCTATCCCCTGGGTGAAATTAAAAACACCCTGGACAGCACGGCAACGGGAGGCGCCAAATGACGGAAAAATCTTTTTTTGCCGGTTTCGGCGGCCAGGGCATAGTTTCCCTGGGGCAGATCTGGGTGTACTGCGCCATGAAGGAAGGGAAAAACGTCACCTTCTTCCCCTTCTACGGCGCGGAAAAGCGGGGCGGTATAGCAAGAGCCGGGGTGATAGTCTCGGACGAGGAAATAGCCAGCCCCCTGGTTACCACCCCCGATTCGGCCCTGGTAATGAACGCCGAATCCCTCCCCCTCTGTGAGGGAATCCTCAAAACCGGGGGAATCCTGCTGATCAATTCGTCCCTGGTTAAGGATGAGCCGAAACGCGGGGACCTCAAGGTAATCCGCATAGATCTTCAGGGTATTGCGGAAAAAATCGGCCACAGCCGTATCGCCAATATGGTTGCCCTGGGCGCCATGGCTAGGCTCACCGGGGCGCTTTCCATAAACGGGATTGAGCCCATCCTGAAAAACTTCTTCTCCGCGGACAAGCACAAGTTTGTGCCCATGAACGTGGAAGCCATCCAGGCGGGGTATGCGGCGGTATAAGGAAACACGGATATGAACCACAAAACACTATTTCGGATATTGACCGCCGTTTCGCTGTTCCTTGCCGCCCTCCCCGGCCGCCTCAATGCGGATTCGGAAATCCGGAGCTCCCTGGGCTTAACGCTTCAAATGTCAACCCAGCCGGGAGCAAAACTGGGGATTACCCAAAACTTTATCTTCCCCCTGCTCCAGGGTGATGGTCCCCTCACCGGGGACAATAACCTCAGCCTGGCCCTCACCGCGGAGGTCTCCCCTGTTTCGGTAAACGGAATTGCCGAGGCGGTGTTTACCCCCATCGCTTTTCTGCAGGCTGTGGCGGGGACGCGCCTCGGTTCGGGCTGGAATATCACGATTTTCGGCAACGATGTTTACGGCATGGGAATCAACCGGCGGAACGCCCTAACCCAAAAGCCGGAAGTTGACGGCGATCCCTTTGAGGGACTCCTCTGGAGCGCCTACGGCGGCGGGGTTTTCCAGTTTGATCTGGCCGCCTTAGTTCCCGGCGACTGGAACCACGTGGTGTTCCGCACCTATCACGAGGCCCGCTACAAGGGCAATACCGCGGCATCCTCAGGCGATTCCTGGTATTTTGAAGACGACGACGGGCAAAACCGCAACGGCCTTAACTACTACGGCAGCTATCTCCTGGGCTACCGGATGCCGATCTTCCTAAATACGGTAGGCTTTATGGCGGAGATGGAGCTCTACCTCTACAACACCCCGCATCGCCGGAATTGGGGGGATGATCTGGGCCGCTGGACCTTCGGGCCCCTCTTTAATTTTACCGTCACCAAAAATTTCAGCGCCGCCCTGGTAGTCCAGTTACGCACCCGCCGCAGCTATACCGAGGGCCGTGAGGATGACCTGGCCGGGGACGTTTTTTACCAGGACCGCCATTTGAAAACCGACGCCCCGTACCTGACCTTCTACCGGGCCGCCGTAATCCTAAGTTATAAGCTGCGCTGAAACCGCTCCATCGGGCTTTATGTCCTGCCGAACATAAAGCCCGCATCCACCACGCCGGTCTTGCTCACCTTCACCCCCTCACGGCGGAGAAGGCTGATCTGAAGTTCCCGGCCGTTTCCCTCCCCCAGGGCGATGTGTCCGTCGGCTTTGATGATCCGGTGCCAGGGAAGCTTTTCCCGTTCAGACATGGAGTGGAGTATCCGGGCCACCTGCCGGGCGCCGTTGGGCAGCCCCGCCGCAAGGGCAATATCCCGGTAACTGGAAACCCGGCCTTTTGGCACCGCTCTGACAGCCGCCAGAATACGCAGGGTAGATTCGCAAAGCCCTTTCATTCCTATATTTTATACACCATAGCCGTCAGAAAAAATAAGTCTCATTGACCCCAGGGGCTATTTCTTCTATTATTTAATTGTGGCAGTTTCCAAAAACCGGAAAACCAAACCTCCGCCGAAAAAACGGGCTCCTTTTATCTTCTGGACCCTTTTTTTTATCGTTATTATCAGTCTTTTTTTCGTGAACCTGCAGCTTATCCGGTCCAGCATTGAAAACACGGGCGTCCTGGATCGGCTTTTTCACAGAACCGGCGCCGAGACCGCCGGCGGCGAAGACGCCCCGGACCTCACCGAAGCTCCGGCGGCCCCGGAAGCGCCGGATACCCCCGGCATTACCGGCGAGCCCGCCGCTCCGGCACTTCCCCCGGAAGAGCCCCTTGCCGCTACGCCGGAGGAACCGCCCCAGGTTGTCACCGTTCCGGAACCCAAGCCCGTAGCCTATCCTGTAACGCCGCCAAGCCCCGGGCCGGGCCGGACCCGTACCCTCTATTTCATACGGGTCGACGAAGACGGCGCCCTTCTGCGTATCCCGGTAACCAGAACCACGACAGCATCCGATTCCCCCCTGACGGAGGTACTGCGGCTCCTTCTCCAGGGCCCTTCGGCGGAAGAAAATCGCCGGAATCCCGGACTCAGATCCCTTATTCCCCAGGGTACCCGGCTTCTCCGGGTCGAAGTGCGGGGTTCCACCGCGTATATCAGCTTTAGTGAGGAGTTTCAGTTTAACACCTTCGGCGCGGAAGGTTATATGGGGCAGCTTTGGCAGATCATCTGGACCGTCACGGAGTTCCCCAATATCACCGACGTGCAGATCCTCATAGAAGGTAACAGGGTAGATTTTCTCGGGGAGCGGATTCCCATCGGCAGTCCCCTGGGCAGAAATTCCCGTTTCTAAGAAACTTCAGGTTTCAGAAACCTGTGGTTTCAGAAACCTCCGGTTTCAGAAATCCGGAGCCGCCGTATAGAAACTGCCTTACCGGTCTTACGATCAATCTCCGCAAGTATCCCCTGGAGTTCCGGCGCCTGGGCGGGGGTAGGGGCGGCGCAGTTCATGCGGTACAGTACCTGGGTCCGGGCCCGGTCCAGGCAAATCTTGGTGTCCATGCCGATAACCCCGCCGGATACGCCGGTCATCCCCAGGTCGGTAATGTAGGCGGTACCCTGCTTAAGCACCCGCTCGTCCGCTGTTTGCACATGGGTATGGGTACCCGCCACAACGCCGGCCTTTCCGTCCAGGTAAAAGCCCATGGCTTCTTTTTCCTTTGTAGACTCCGCATGAAAATCAACTACTACAACCGCCCCGGATTCTTGCAGAATGTCCGGCATTAAATCTTCGACGTTCATCAGGGGATGGAATTCGGCGGCCATGCTTCCCAAACTGTCCTCCTGGGCGTCAATAATCGAATCGAAGGCCCTAAAGGGGCAGTCTATGGGGGTCATCAGTTCACGGCCCTGAAGATTTATTACCAACCAGGGGACATCGTTCTTTTTAATCAGGGCCCAGCCCCGGCCTGCGGCCTTCCCGGGGTAATTCGCGGGCCGCAGTATCCGTTTTTCCTGGTCCAGGACAGGCCAGAATTCCCGCTTCTCCCAGACATGGTTCCCCGTGGTGATAATATCCGCCCCGGCTTTGAGGATACGCTCTTTTTCAACTTCGGTTATGCCGAAGCCGTCGGCGGCGTTCTCCCCGTTAACCACCACAAAGTCCGCCCCTTCCCTCCCGATAAGGGCAGGCAGCAGCTTCTCCAGGATGTCAAGCCCCGGGTTCCCCACCACATCGCCAATCATAATAAGCTTCAATGCCCGCATGGGGAGAGTATACACGGTTATACCGGCCTATACTACTCAGGCTCAGCAATTTTCAGTTTACCCCCATCATCGTTGATGAAGTCCTCACCTTATAAGTATCAACGCGCCTGGCAGGCTGGGTTTGAGAAACGGCGGGTGCGGCCCTATCAACTGCTCTTTGCCACTAGTTTTTTGAAGGATTTTTACAGTTTTATCCAATGTCGTCTAACAGGTCGTATATACCCCCTTGATCAGGAACGTCTACTCGGGCTCATCCGAATCTTGAACAAAGAGCCTCAGTAATTGCAGCATGTTAACCAGCTTGTCGTGTAGCGCGACGAGCCGGTCCTCCAGTCTCCCCTCGGCAAAGGACTCCAGTTCTTCCCAGTTCAAAATAACTATCGCGGAATTTTTCCGGTAGTCCGCCAGGATTTCGTTGAAACCGTCTTGTAAAACAGAAATATTAAAGATCGCGTCGCTGATGATCTGCTTTGCGTCGTCGTTCAGGGTTTTCAAGTTTGTATTGATAATCCGCATCTGGCTTTTTTCTTTTTCAATCCTCATAAGCGCTATTTTAAGCTTGTTGCCGTACATGCCGAATTCGGAAAGGGATTCGTCCAGGTGGTTAATCCTGTCGGGAAATGTCATAAGCAGCCGTATCGATTCCGACAGCGGCATAGACAGGGGCGGGGATGCCCATTGCCCCCGGATAAAAATCAGTTCGTAGAAATACTGAAATTCCGGTTTTTGATCCAGGAGGAAAACCATTAGATAGTTAAGTCCCCGGGCAAAGGTAAACCCGGCAAAATTTTTCCTCTTGTAAATTTCACCGCCCCGTTCGGTATAGTTCTTGAGCCGGTTCACATCG
>JAITQR010000182.1 GCA_031288815.1 Treponema sp. | reverse complement strand
TCCTCACTTATGGCATTACTACTACAGAGAAAAGTGTCACACAATAAAGCCTTACGCATTAATTCCATTCTTTCTTCAAAATTGAGGGCTTTATCTCTATCAATTAAATTGAATCCTTTTTTCGCCAACCGTTCCTGAATGCCTAATCCAACAATGGTCATAGAACCACCCCAAGAAACCAAATGTTCTTTTGGAATAAGAGATACAACCGTATCCGCCGCTTCTACCGGATCATCAAAATACCATGCATCGAAATATCTTTTTTTTAGTGCATCGACCACTCTGGGGCCAAGTTTTGAATTTCTCAGTTCATATGCTGTTTCCATGATAAACCTCCATTTTTATATCCCTGGCATGATTTACCTCTGAGCCTGTTCTGCCCACGCTGAACTTGCCGTTTTTTACGTTGTTTGATTTATCAAAAGCGGTGAAATTGGCGCATGGCGCTGTTATAAGAATTTATCCAGTATCAGCTCAAAGGCGATTCGGTAACCCGCTTTGAGACTTTCTATATCCACCCACTCTTCATAGGTATGAGCGCCTTTGCCCCGGTACAAGCCCAGGGTTATCGCGGGAATCCCCCGCGAAAGAGGAATGTTCGCGTCGGTGGAGCCGGATTTGAGGGCGGCGTCAATGCCGGTGTGACGCTTTATCGCGTCAAGACCCCGTTTAAGCAGGGCCTGGTGTTTCTCCGGATCAATATCCCCCGAACAGGGGCGTTCCCCCACAAGAACGGCCTCCACGGCAAGACCCATGGCCCGGTAAGCGGCGATCACCGTGTCAAAATGGTTTTCCATAAACAGCAGATCTTGGCGACTGTCGGAGCGGAACTCGTAGAGCATCTCCGCGCTCTGGGCTATGGTATTTACCGAAGTGCCGCCCTGAATGGTTCCCACATTGTAGGTTGTTCTGCCTGTCTGGGGAACTTTTAGGGAATAGAAGGCGCCGATCATGGAGGCGAGATACATAATAGCGTTTCTGTTTCCAAAATCCATGTAGGAATGACCCCCTTCGGTAAGAACCTTCACGCGGTAACGACGCGAGCCTACCGCCTTGTAACAAATTTCATCAAAGGTTCCGTCAAACGAGACAAATTCGCCGATCCGTTCCCCGTAATCCAGGCAGATTTGCCGTGAACCCCGAAGATTCCCAAGTCCTTCCTCGCCGGAATTGGCAACGAGGAGCAGGCCCTTCCCCTCAGGGGGCTTTATTTTTTTTAGCGCCAGGTACTTTGCCGCGAGGAGCAGCGCGGCAAGGTTCGCCGTATCATCCCCGATGCCGGGGGCCATGATTTTTCCGCCTTCGATCCTGACCGGCAATTCCTCCGTATCGGGAAAGACTACGTCCATATGCGCCATAAATACATCTAATCGTCCGCTCCCGGCGCGGGAAATGGGATAGATCACGTTACAGGCTTTGTCAATAAAAACCCCTTCGGCGCCCTGGGCGGCAAGCCAGTCCCTGACAAAGGCGGCCCGCTTTTCCTCGTGGTTCGAAGGGGCGGGAATCTTCGCCAGTGTTTCAAGGAGCTTTAAGGCCTCCCCCTCGTGCTCTCTAATAAACCCTTCGGCGGAATCGTCAATTTTCATGGGTTCTCCTTTTTATTCGTCAATCGCCCATTTCAGATAGGGATCGTTCATATTGTACAGATGGCACGCCACAGTGTGTTCGGGATTGTCGTCACTTTCGGATTTCAGCACCGGATTCAGCTTGGAACAGAAGGGCATGGCCTTGGGACAGCGGGTGTGGAACACGCAGCCCGGAGGCGGATTGAGAGGCGAAGGAAGATCGCCGGAAAGGGTAATTTTTTCTTTTCGCAGATGGGGATCCGGTTCTGGTACCGCCGAGAGCAGGGCCTGGGTATAGGGATGCAAGGTATGCTTAAAAAGCTCTTCGGTGGGAGCGGTTTCCACGAGGCGTCCCAGGTACATTACCCCGACACGGTCGGAAATGTATTTGACCACGCTGATGTCATGGGCAATAAAAAGGTAGGTTAAACCAAACTGTTCCTGCAGATCCAGAAGCAGGTTGATAATCTGGGACTGGATGGAAACATCCAGGGCCGAAACAGGTTCGTCGCAGATAAGGAACTTTGGGTTGAGGATCAGCGCCCGGGCAAGGCCGATACGCTGGCGCTGGCCGCCTGAGAATTCATGGGGGTAACGGTAGAAATGTTCGGTACGCAGTCCCACCTTGTCCATAATCCCCATAGCGAGGGCGATACGCTCGTAATTATTTCGGCCGATTTGGTGAATGGTCAGCACTTCAAGGAGCATATCCCCCACCCGAATCCGGGGGTTGAGGGATGTATAGGGATCCTGAAACACCATCTGCATATCCCGGCGGAAAGGCTGAAGCTCCTTCTCGTTAAGGGCGGTAATATCCTGCTTGTTGAAAATCACCGTTCCCGAAGTGGGATTCTGCAGACGAATGAGGGAACGCCCCAGGGTACTCTTGCCGCAACCGGTCTCCCCCACAAGGCCGTAGGTTTCCCCCCTGTAGAGGGTCAGGGTTACTCCGTCCACCGCCTTGACCTGGTTGACAACCCTGCCGAAGGCGTTTCTTATGGGAAAATATTTGGTAATATCACCGGCCAGGAGGAGTACCTCTTTCATTTCACCCGTATCGGTTTTCCGTCCCGCTTCGTCCATGTCAAAACCCTTCCCCGCCGGCCGCTTTCCGGCAACGGACCCAGTGCTGTTCAGAGAGCCGCTCCAGATCCTGGGCTTCCGTAAAGCAGGAATCCCCGGCAAAGGGACAGCGGCCGGCAAAACGGCAGCCCGAGGGAATCTGATCCAGCAGGGGCACGGTTCCGGGGATCATATAGAGCCGCTCCGTTGGGGAACCGTGGATATGGGGAATGGATTTCAAAAGCCCCTGGGTATAGGGATGCCAGGGATTGTCAAAGAGTTCGTCTACCGGGGCTTCTTCAACCACCTGACCAAGATACATCACCACGACCCGCCGGCAGGTCTCCGCCACCACCGCAAGATCGTGGGTAATAAGAATCACCCCCATGTTAAAGCGGCGGTTAAGATCGATGATAAGGTCCATTATTTGCGCCTGAATGGTTACATCCAGGGCGGTGGTGGGTTCGTCAGCGATAAGAAGCTTGGGTTCACAGGCCAGGGCTATGGCGATCATCACCCGCTGACGCATGCCGCCGGAAAGCTCATGGGGGAACTGGCTTATCCGCCTGGAGGGATCGGGAATCCCCACAAGACGAAGCATTTCCACCGCCCGGTTCCGGAGATCCTTTCCCTTCATGTTTTTGTGTATCCTGAGGGTTTCGGCGATTTGATCCCCCACGGTGAATACCGGGTTCAGGGCGCTTAGGGCGTCCTGAAACACCATCGCGATATGCTGGCCCCTGTATTGCCGCATCCGGCCGGGAGGAATTTTGAGGAGATTCTCGCCCTTAAAAAGAATCTGCCCCGAATAAAAGGCCTGATGCTTTTCGTCGTAAAGGCGGAGAATGGATTGGGATGTGACGCTTTTGCCGCAGCCCGACTCTCCCACCACCCCCAGGATCTCCCCGGAATTCACCGTAAAGGAAACTCCCTCCACTGCCTTAAAGACACCGCGTTCCGTGTAAAAACCCGTACTGAGATCCCGCACTTCCAGCAGAGGAGCCTCCGCCATTGCCGTTCCCTCCCTCATCTGCTCAGAGGATCCAAAAGATCCCTCATGCCGTCACCGAAAAGATTAAGCCCCAGCACCGTAAGGGCCGTTATAATTCCGGGGAAAAAGATCATCCACTGGGCGTTGTAAATTACCCCCCGGCCTTCGCTTAAAATGCTCCCCCAACTCGGCTGGGGTGGAGGGACACCAGCGCCAAGGTAGCTCAGGGCCGCTTCGGTGATAATGGCCGAAGCGAACACAAAGGTCATCTGCACAATCATGGGGGAAATGATGTTGGGCGCAATATGCCGGAAAAGTATCCGCCTGGACCGCGCTCCCAGCCCTTTCATGGCTTCGATGTAGGTCTGCTCCTTTACCACCAGCGCGGCGGAACGGGCAAGGCGCCCCATGTTCGGCGTGTTCACCACCGCAAGGCTGATGATAACGTTTTTGATATCCGCCCCAAGGACGGTCATCAGCGCAATCGCCATAAGGATGGAAGGAATTGATTTCAACCCGTCGCACAGACGCATAAGGATAACGTCAAGCTGCCGGCTGGACACGGCGTAGAGGCCGATAAACATGCCCAGGACGCCGGAGATGATCCCCACGGAAAAGCCCACAATCATAGATATCCGCGCGCCATATATGACGCGGGTAAAGACATCCCTTCCCAAGGTGTCGGTACCGAACCAGTGTTCGCCGGAGGGCGGCTTGAGCCGGTTTGAAACATCCACCGCGAAGGGAGAAGTCCTCAGCACAAAGGGGCCCGCCAGGGCGATAAGCAGCACGGTAACCACTATGAAAAGCCCCGCCACCGACTGCCGGTTCCGGAGGAATTTCTTGATTTTCAGATTCCGCTGTTCCCGTTCCAGCTTTTTTCCTATCTTTCGTATCGCCTCATAATCCACGACAGATTCAGCCATGAGTTCTCCTATCAGTTTGGCGCGCTTCGCGTGTAAAAACCCCCAATAGGCTGCGCTATATATCGGTGGACAGCCTGACCCGGGGGTCAACCAGTCCGTAGAGCACATCCACAATTAAACTTATCACCACGTTGATAAGGGCGGTAAGCAGAACCACGCCCTGCACAACCTGAAAATCCCGTTTTCCGATTGAACTGACCACCAGGGCGCCGATTCCCGGAACCCCGAACATCGATTCCACCACCGTCGCCCCGGAAAGGGCGCCGATAAAACTCTGCCCCACAGTGGTAAGGATCGGTACCAGCGCGTTTCTGAGGGCGTGCTTGCCGACAAGAAAAAATTCCCCTACTCCCTTGGCCTTTGCCATGCGCACATAGTCGCTGGACAGGGTTTCAAGAAGGGAAGCCCTGGTCATACGCATAAGCAGCGCCGCGTACATAAAGCCCAGCGCGATTGCCGGCAGAGTTATGGAACGGAGGTGGACGCCGAAACCCGCGGACGGGGGCTTGTAGCCCGCCACCGGGAACCAGCGGAGCCTTACCGCGAAGGTAACAACAAGAAAAAGTCCCAGAAGAAAACTGGGAAGCGATATTCCAAGGAGGGCAAGTACCGACACTCCCTGATCTGCCGGGGAGCCCTTCTTCCGGGCCGCCAGCATCCCCAAAGGCAGGGCTATGGCACAGGCGATAGCCATGGAATAGACGGACAATGAAAGGGTCGGCCCCAGATGGCTCGAGATCATCCGGGCAACCGGCGTGTTTTGGGAAACCGAAATACCAAAGTCGCCCCGGCACATGTTAACGATCCAGTTGAAATAGCGCGGTACCGGCGGAATATCAAGCCCCATACGCTTACGCAATGCCGCGATATCCTCCACCGTGGCGTTATCGCCCAGGAGCAGCGCCGCCGGATCGCCGGGAATAAAATAGGTAAGGCTGAAAATTACCACCGAAACGACGAGAAGCACCGGAAGAACGGAAAACAGCCTTTGGGCGATATATTTTTTCATGCCTATAACTCCGCCAGCGCCGCGGGCCGGGCTTCGGGGGGAACCGGGAAATAGGTCCGGCCCTTCATGGTTTCCCCGAACTCTTCGCGGGCGGCCCCGGCCAGTTCCGGCCGGCCCAAAAGGTTACACGCCGCCAGGGCAAGGACCTTGGCCGACCAGAGCATCGCGGCCTTGGCGACCTTTCCCTTCCCCTGGGCGGTCACCTGCCAGGAATGGCCTGGGGTTCCCGGCGCCCAGGTGGCGGCGTAGAACTGGGCGGTTGGACACATCCAGCTTACATCGCCCACGTCGGTGGAACCCCGGGTCAAGGTGTCGTCCCGCTCTTTATCCCAGGGTACGATAAAATTCCAGAGCTTGTCCTTCAGGCGCTGTTTCAAGAAAGTCCGGCCTTCCCGCGAGGCCTCCTGGGCCGCCGCCGCCCGCAGAGCTTCTTCCGGGGTTTTGGGACAGGTGGCGGAGAATTTTTCCAGATATTCCCGATCCTCCCGCGAATATTCCGGCAGGGGGAGTTCACGGAAAGAGTCGTAAAGAACGCCCTCCAGGACCCGGTTGGAAATAAAGTTCGCGCAGGACTTGATAATCCGGTGCTCCACGGTGGTTTCGGTCATCAGGGCGGCGCCTTCCGCGATTTTTACCACCCTGCCCAGAAGCTCCTGAACCTGGGCGCTTTCGGGACTGCGGATCATATAGACCACGTCGGCGGAAGCTTGAACAACGTTGGGAGAAGTCCCGCCGGTATTGGTCACCGCGTAGTGAACCCGGGCATCGTCGATCATGTGTTCCCTGAGGTAATTGGCGCCCACATTCATAAGCTCCACCGCGTCCAGAGCGCTACGGCCCAGCTCGGGCGCTCCCCCGGCATGGGAGCTGATTCCGTGAAAACAAAATTTTACCAGCACGTTCGCCAGGGAGCTTTCCGAAAAGATCCTGTTGAGGACGCCGGGATGCCAGGTAAGGGCGCAGTCCAGATCCTTAAAGGCTCCGGCCCGGGCCATAAAGGCCTTGCCGGAACCATTTTCTTCGGCGGGGCAGCCATAAAAAATCACCGTCCCGGAACGCTTTTCCCGGGCAAGGAATTCCTTTACCGCCACGGCGGCGCCCGCCGCAGCCGCGCCCAGAAGGTTATGGCCGCAGCCGTGACCGTTCGCCGCGGCCTCCCCAAGGGGGCATTTTTCAAAAACTTCCGCCTTCTGGCTCAAACCCGAAAGGGCGTCGAATTCACCCAAAAGGCCAATCCGGGGAGAGCCGGAGCCGAATTGGGCGGTAAAAGCGGTGGGAATACCGTAGACCCCGGAGACAAGCTCAAAACCCTGTCCCTCAAGGTACCCGGCCAAAAGTCGGGAAGATTCCCTTTCGGTATAACTGATTTCAGCCTTTTCCCAAATACCATCGCTTAGCGCGTTAAGCGAAAGAGCTTCGGCATCAAGTTTTCGCAAGACACCGGAAAAATCCATAACGGCACACCCCTTTACTGTCTGACGTTGACCCGCCAGAAGTACAGACCGTTATAGGTCTCCAGGTTTTCCACCTTTTTGTTCCAGGCATGGGAAGCCCCGTAGTGGCCCACATTGATAAGGGGCAGGTATTCCCATGAATAACCCTGAAGGGTATCCCAGCGTTCCCTGGCCTGTTCCCGGCTTACCGCGCCGTTGAAGTCGGCAAAGTATTTCTGCAAGGCGGCGTCCTCGGACCAGCCGGGATAGGCGGGGCCGAAGTAGAGCTTTAATGACGGTACCGGTACGCTGGCAAAACTGGTTACGTAAAGGTCATAGCGGGTGGGATCGGTACGGTACTGGGTAAGAGTTGCCCAGTCAACCACGATAAGTTCCGTATTGATACCCACGGCCTCCAGTTGCTGCTCAAAAACCAGGGCGCCCCTGTCCATGTTGTTGAGGGTGGAAACCAGGACCCGGAAAGTCTCATCCTTGTAGCCTGCCTTTGCCAGGAGTTCCTTCGCTTTGGCCGCGTCGTGGATATTGTAATTTTCCGAACCCGCCAGAGACTTCCAGTAGGGCTGGGTGTCGTCCATGTAACAGGAGCCGGGTTCCTGCTGGTAGTCTCCGTAGGTAGCCTTGAGAATATCCTCAGTATTGGTCGCGGCATTTACCGCCTGGCGGAAATAGAGGTTGGCGGCTACCCCCTGTTTCTTGTTGAACACATAGGCCAGAGTTCCGGCCTGATAGGTCAGCACTTCCACGTCCCCCAGGGTCATGGTCCGGTCGTAATCGTCGGAGGTGACATTGTAGTTTACGTCGTACTGGCCGGTCTCAAGCCCCGCCAGGCGGGTGGCGTTATCCGGCACATAATCAATATAGAGTTTCTGAATCTTAGGCGCCTTGTAGCCCGCCCAGCCGTCAATAGGCTTATCGGGATCTCCATAGGGCACATAGTCGGCAAATTTTTCAAGAAGAACATACTGGCCAAGTTTCCATTCAACAAACTTAAAGGGCCCCGTACCGATGTAATCTTTGACAAAGCCCTTTTCGTCTTCGTTGGCGTTGGCTTCCACGGTGGTAATGGATGCGGGCTGGGCCGCGCCGGCTACCACATCCGGAAAAGTAACCGCCGGGTGATCAAAGGCAATCCGCACCGTATAGTCGTCGATCTTTTCAAAGCGGGAAGCCCCGGCGATTTCTTTGGCAACCGAGAAGCCCTGTATCCAGCGGTTCATGGAAGAAACCACGTCGTCGGCATCCATGATCTGCCCATCGTGAAATTTTACCCCCTTCCGAAGGTAGAAGGTAAAGGTGGCGGCATCGTCGCTCATCTCGAAACGTTCCGCCAATTCAGGAACCACTTCGGAATTACCGTTGAGGGTTACCAGTTTTTCCCAAATGGTACCGGCCCCCATTTGCCGGGCGATGAGGGTTGAATTTTTGGGCAAATCCAAAGACGGCGCCTCCTGCATAACCGCCACGTGAAGCTCGTCCTTATACGCCACCACCGGTTCGGCCGGTTTTTTGGCGCATCCGGCCAACACAAAAACCACGGCAAACAGGGCAGAACACAGTAATACCTTTCCTTTTCTCATGATATCCTCCTTTTGTTTGGTTACAGCATAAGAACAGCATAAGAACCGTGTTCCAGTCTATAACCAGCCCAATTAAACAATAAAGAATTTAAAAGTGTCAAGTATATTTATGCATTACTTTGTATGAATATGCAATTTTGCGCGTTGCGCGGCGTCTCGTAAAGCGCCTGTCTTGCTGAAAATCCGGACACCAGGCGGTACTCCGGCCGCTTCAACACACACCAGAAATCTTGCGATTCGCCATTCGGGATGAGTAGACCCGCGTCCGTCGGCAAACACGGCGCGCCCTGTTTTTTTCCCCCCGGATTTGTTACAGTAGGCCTTACCATGAGAAAGATATCCCTTACCGGAATTAAGCCGACAGGTATCCTCCATATCGGCAACTACTTCGGGGCTATCAGGCCCGCCCTGGAACTAACCAGGGAATACGATGCCCGTTATTTTATCGCGGACTACCACGCCCTCAATACCGTCAAAGACCCGGAGGAGCTTTCCTCTTTGATCCGCCAGGTTGCCGCGGGCTGGCTTGCCTCGGGGCTGGACCCGGAAGAGACGATCTTCTACCGGCAAAGCTCCGTCCCGGAAACCTTTGAACTGACCACCCAGCTTATGGCCTTTACCGCCAAGGGCCTGATGAACCGGGCCCACGCCTACAAGGCGGCGGTGGAGGCCAATACCGGCAAGGGGGACGATCCGGACGCGGGGATCAACATGGGGCTCTACACCTACCCGGTACTCATGGCCGCGGACATCATCCTTTTTGATTCCGA
>JAITQR010000060.1 GCA_031288815.1 Treponema sp. | reverse complement strand
GCCCGGGTGGTGCCGAAGTTGAGCCGCACGTAGCCTTCCAGCCCGAAGGGCTTGCCGTTGTTGGGGAGTATCTTTGCCTTGTCCTGGAGCCACCGGTAGGGATCTTCGATGCCCAGGGGACGGAAATCGACCCACTGGAGGTAGGTGCCTTCCACCTGGGTCAGCTTTACCGCGGGGAAATTGTCCCGCAGGGCCTTTTCAAAGTAATCCCGGTTGCCCTTGAGGTAATCCACCAGTTGGAGCCGCCAGTCCCCGGACGAGCCGTAGGCGGCCTTTGCGGCGGCCACATTGAGGATCCCCGGGCCGGGCAGGCTGTAACAGGTTTTGCTGAACTCCTGGCGCAGGGATTCGTTGGGGATAATGGCGAAACCAAAGGGGAGCCCGGCCAGGTTGTAGGTCTTGCCCGGCCCCATGATGGTTACGCTATGTTCCGCCGCGTATTCGTCCACGGAGAAAAAGGGGATATGGGGCCGGTCAAAAACCAGACCGCAGTGCGCCTCGTCGGAAACAACGATCAGGTTTTTCTCCTTCGCGAAGAGGCTCAGTTCCTTAAGCTCCTCGTACTTGTACACCCGGCCCACCGGATTATGGGGATTGCAGAGGTAGAAAAGCCGGACATCCGGTTCGGCGCGCCGCCTGAGGTCCTCAAAGTCCATCTCGTAGTATTCATGGGTGTTTTTCAGGGGAGAGAGGATGGTCTCCTTTCCCGCCTTGCCGGGAGCCGCGAGAAGCACATGGTAGTTGGGGGTGTTGATCAGGATCCGTCCCTCCCGGAGGCGGCTTACCGCGGCCAGGACCGGCACAATGGCGGGGAGCAAAACGATCCAATCTTCCTTGACGGCGGCTTTGTATTCATCCTGAAGCCATTTTTTGATAACTTCGGGAAATTCAGGATCCCGGCCATAACCGAAAACGCCGTGCCGTATCTTGGCCTCCAGAGCCTCAATAACCTGGGGAGAGCAGCGAAAGTCCATATCCGCCACAAACATGGGGAGTACCCCTTCCCCGACCGTATCCCACTTTACGCTGCCGAAACCCCGCCGGTCCACCGGCTCGTCAAAATCAAAGCGCATCCTGTCCTCCGGTATATTCATCGTTCTTTTTTGCCAAACCGTGAGGCCGGGGAATATTCAAGCTTCCAGCCGGGCCTTGGCGATGATCCCGTAGGGAAGCCGCGCCCTTCCCTCCCCGGTTTCAAGATCGATCCCCTTTTCGTCCGAGCCGGCGAGGATGCCGGAAAACCACGCGGAGGTGTCTGTCCGGTAACAACGGATCCCGTGTCCGGGGTAAAAGCTGAATTCGTACCCGTCCTTGATCACGCGGTCTATGCCCGGAGACGAGACTTCCATGTACAGATTCTGACCGGGGAAGGCCAGATCCAGCCGGGGCAAGGCGGCCCGGTGGAAGGCGGAACAGTCGTTCAGGCTTACACCCTCCCTCCGGTAAACCACGGCGCGGATATGTACACTCCCCTTATGCCGGGACACGGTGAGTTCTACCAGGAAGAGACCCAGTCCCCGGGCAAGGGGCGCCAGGGAATCGAATACCGGGTCGGGAACAGGGGGAGTATAACGCAAGGGGCCTCCTCGGGAACGCGGGGCAAGACGGCCCGGCCTCCACTCGGCCCAGACTATCACCGGCGGGCAAAAAAATGAAGAACCCTAAGAGTCTATCGCAAAGGTAAAAAACCGTCTGTCAGGCGATTTTTGGGGATTTTAAGCGCGAAGCGCAACAAACTGCTGGACGAAGAACGGGGAGGAGTGGCAACCTGGAAAGATGAAAGTAAAGATTCCGGGTGTTTTTGATATCCCCAGCCTCCGCCCGAGGCTGCTTGAGCTTCTCCCCTGCTTCGGGGGCGGCAAAACCTACCGCCTGCCGGATTTTGGCAAGGATCTTCTGGCCGGGTTCATTGTGGGGATCGTGGCCCTTCCCCTGTCTATGGCCTTTAGCATTTCCGCGGGGGGAAGTCCGGCCCAGGGCCTATATACCGCCATTACCGCCGGTTTTTTTGTCAGCCTTCTGGGGGGCAGCAAGTTCCAGATTGCCGGACCCACCGGAGCCTTTGTGGTTATCATCTTCGGGGTGGTAAGCGAGCACGGCATGGCGGGCCTGATCGCGGCGGGACTCCTCGCGGGGCTCATGCTCCTCCTTATGGGTTTAAGCGGTATGGGAAAGTACATCAAGTACATCCCCTACCCGGTTACCACCGGTTTTACCACCGGAATCGGGGTGTTAATTTTTTCTCAACAGGTAAAGGATTTTCTCGGCCTTGAGATAGACAACATCTCCCCCGCTTTTTTTGAAAAATGGGCGGATCATTTCCACTACCTTGGTACTTTTAACCCCGTGGTTTTCGCGGTAGGGGCCGGTACCCTGGCAGCCATTGTCATCCTGCGCCGGATCGCGCCCCGGCTGCCCGCCGCCGCCCTGGCGGTCGGCGCCGCTACCCTGCTCTGCTATTTCCTCAAGCTGCCCGAAGCTTCCCGGCCGGTGGAGACCATCGGAACCCGTTTCGGGGGCATCCCCTCCTCCCTCCCCTTGCCCGTTCTTCCCCATATAAACTGGAGCCTTATACGAACCGTTCTGCCCGACGCCTTTACCATCGCCCTTCTGGCGGCGATAGAATCCCTCTTGTCGGCGGTGGTCGCCGACAGCATGACCGGAGACCGGCACAACGCCAATATGGAGCTTGTCGCCCAGGGCATCGGGAACATAGCCTCGGCGTTTTTCGGGGCCATCCCCGCCACCGGGGCCATAGCCCGTACCGCTACCAACATCAAAAGCGGCGCCGTAAGCCCGGTGGCGGGAATTGTCCACGCCCTTACCCTGCTGGTTTTTATCCTCTTCCTCGCCCCCGCCGCCTCCGCCATTCCCCTTGCCAGCCTTGCCGCGGTACTTATCGTCGTATCCTGGGACATGAGCAACCTGGGCAGGTTTATCCGGCTTATCAAAAGGTCTTCCAAAAGCGATTCCATCGTGCTGTTCACCACCTTCGCGTTCACCGTGGCCTTTGATCTGACCTTCGCCGTGGAGGTAGGGGTGATCCTGGCGGTTTTCCTGTTCCTGCGCCGGATGATAGAGGTTTCGGCCATAAAGATGGGAAACAGCGATGTCTTGACCCAGCTTGCCTACGGCGAGATCGGCGCGACAACCAGGGACAAGATGACCGCCCTTTCCCGCCGCCACATCGAGGTATACGAGATCACCGGCCCCTTTTTCTTCGGCGTGGCCGACATGCTCCAGAACACCCTGCGAAACGTCTCCGGGGCTCCCCGGGTACTTATCCTCCGCATGAAAGATGTACCGGCTGTGGACTCTACCGGCATTACCGCCCTTGAGTCCTTTCTAAGCCAGTGCCGGGCGCGGAAAATCCGCCTTATTATCACCGAGCTGCAGGGCAGGACGAGGCGCTCCCTGGAGAAAGCCGGGATTATCCGGGACCTGGGCGCGGAAAACATCATTGATACCTTTGACGAATCCATTGAGGCCGCTTCGGAGGAGGTAAAGCGGGGCTAACGGTTTGTGGCGCTTCGGGCTTAGCTCTCTAATTGGTATTTTTTGAGCTTCCGCCACAGGGTGCTGCGGTTTATATTGAGGTGTTCGGCAATCTTTCGCCTGTTTCCCCTGTACTGTTGGATGAGCAATTTAAGCGCTTCCCGTTCGGAATGATGTTCCGTTCCGGCGGAATTCGACGGGAACGTTTCCGCCTCCGGGCGGGGCAGAGCTTCGCGTATCGCATCGGCGCTAATTACGCGCTGGTTATTCAGCAGGCAGATTCTCTCGGCGATATTGCGCAGTTCCCTGACATTTCCTTCCCAGGCGTATTGCTCCAAAAGACGTTCCGCGCCGCCGGAAATGAAAGCGGCGTCTTTGTTGTACTTTCGGGAGAATTCGGTGACGTAATGGCTAAAGAGGAGTATTATATCCTCGGGCCGTTCCCGCAGCGGCGGGATACTGATTGATAGTACGTCCAGCCGGTAAAGCAGATCCTGACGGAACGATCCCCTGCGCGTCATGTCCCGCAGGCAGCGGTTCGTCGCGGTGATAACCCTGATGTCAATGGAAAGCACCTTGTCGTCTCCTATGCGCCGCACCTCATTTTCCTGCAGAACCCGAAGGAGTTTGCTTTGAAAGGAAACGGGAATTTCGGATATTTCGTCTAAAAAAATAGAGCCGCCGTGGGCCAGCTCAAAGAGACCGGGCTTACCCCCCTTCAGGGCGCCGGTAAAAGCGCCCTCGCTGTAGCCGAACAGTTCGCTCTCCAGCAGGTTTTCGGGCAGAGCGGCGCAGTTTATTGCCACAAAAGGCCCGTCTCTGCGGGGGCCGGCGTTATGTATACTCTGGGCCAGAAGTTCTTTGCCGGTACCCGATTCACCGGTAATCAGGATGGGACATTCAACCTGGGAGAACCGGTACGCCTGGTTTAACACTTTTTGAAAGATATCGCTGCCGCCGATAATATCATCGAAGGTGTATTTTGCCCTGAGCCCTTTACTATGGATCTTCTTCCGGATGAGGGACTCGTCTTTCTGAATACGGTTAACGCTTTTTATGAACATGATTATCCCCATGGCATTGCGGCTGGGGGCGGTAGGAATAACATCAACGGCCAAGAGCTGCCCGACAACGGTGATAATTTCGTTGCTTAAACCGGCGCCGGTTCGTTCAACCTCGTCAAGCAAATCGCCAAGAAACGGAAATACATCCCGGCATTTACGGCCGATCCACGATTCGCCGGCATTGAGATACCGCAGGGCGGTTTCATTAATAGCCGTTAAGATTTTTGATTCATCGAGAAATATCACTCCCTGGGGGGAATGGTTTATTATGGTACGCAGCCCCGCCGCGCGGTTACGCTCAACCCTGGTTTGCCGGATAAGGCGCACCGCTTCGTCAATGCTTTGAATGACGGCGGATTTCCCGGTTTCTATCATAACCGCCCTGTCGTTTTCGCCGCAGTACCGCAAAAGCGAAAGCCCCCCCATAAAACAGTCGCATCCTTCTTCTTTGGCCTTGGCAATCGCTTCAGGGATAGCGTCATAACCATCTACCGGATAGGATACGATTTCCGTTTCAAAGACGCCGTTTAGGTTTTCGGTATCATGCACCATCAAATAAGAGCCGATAATGGCCAGCTTTTGAGGGTGGTACAATTTTACGGCCTTTTGAGCGGTATGGATAACGTCATACCCTGAAACCTTGAGCGGCACGGATACCAGTTTCGGATACCGTTCCCTGAGCTGCAGGGCTGTAAAACCCCGGGAGATGACGACATCACCCTGGAAGGATATTTTTCCCACTTCCCAGCTTTTAAGAACAAAGGTAGAAACGGAGATTTCTTCGTCTGTTTTATATTCCCGCAAGACCTCATCCACTACCGGCTGCAAATCCTCGTAAGGAGTGATGAAAGTCAGATTAATCATACGCGCTACCCAAGAATTCCTTTTCCTGAAATATGATATCACAGGCGGCCCCAAATTGCAACAAAAATGTCGCAATCTTGTTGCACTTTATTGCGGTATATGCAACATAAATTTTAAATAAAAGGAATACGAAAGCGCGCGGCTCTTTGAGATTCTTTGGAAAAACAGGAGAAAAAACTGATTTCTTTGTTGACAGGCCCTCTTTCCGCTGTTCGCTCCCGTAAAATTACCGTTTTGGCATAGTTCTTGCATACTGTTATCAGCAAAACAAAGGGGACTGTATGAAAAACGTAAAAACCGTAATTCCGATTTGCGGGGCCCTTCTCTCCACCTTCTGGCTTATCTATGGTTTATTCCGCCACGGATTCTGGCACAACCTTAAAGGACCGCTGCCGGGTTTTGTCCCCAGTCTGGCCGCGGTGTTTATGCTGCCCATCAGTATCGCGGAAATCGTACATTCAATACGGCCGGATAAAACGCCCGATGGGAAATCGGAAATCCGGGACTCCGAAAACTGGTTTATTGTATTGGCCGCGGCAGGAATTTTCGCGCTGTCCTTTTTAATCGGCATGATCCCGGCGCTTTTACTCTTTGTTTTTTGCTGGTTACGGTTCTACGAAAAGGCTTCCCTGAAAAGCGCCGTCCTGCTTGCGGCCATTTCCTTCGCTATTGTGTTTGGGGTGTTCACGTTGTGGCTGGGGGTGCCTTTCCCTAAAGGGCTTATTATCAGCGTTATCTTTGGCTAGAAAGGAGCGGGCGACAAGGTATGGAAAATATACTAATGCTTTTGAGCGGTTTCCAGACGATTTTCACGATTAACAATCTTGCGGCTTGTTTTGCCGGCGCCGTGCTGGGATTAATCATCGGCGCCATGCCGGGCATCGGCTCCCTGGCGGGATGCGCGCTGCTTCTTCCCCTTACCTATAAGTTCAATCCCACCACCGCCATAATCATGCTGGGATCCCTGTACTATTCAAACATGTACGGCGGGGCTTACAGCGCTATTCTGCTTAATATTCCCGGAGACAGTCCCGCGGTTATGACCGCCCTTGACGGTTATCCCATGGCGACCAAGCGGGGCAGACCGGGCCAGGCGCTCTTTACGGCAAACCTCTCCTCGTTTATCGGCGGTACGGTCGGCATACTGATACTCACCTTTACCGGGCCCGCCCTGGCGAAGGTGGGGCTCCTCTTCGGGCCTTCCGAGATGGCGGCCCTGCTCCTTGTGGCAATGACCTCTGTCAGTTGGCTGATCGGGGAGAATCCCCTGAAAGGGATTCTGGTGACTCTCCTGGGGATTATTCTTGCCAGCATCGGGATGGATACCCTGAGCGGCGCGCCCCGGTACAATTTTGGCAGCATCTACCTTCTGGGGGGTATCCCCTTTATCCCCTTTGTCATTGGCTCCGTGGGGTTTTCCCAGATAATTAAAATAATGGCGGAGCGCGGTAAAAAAACCGATCAGGGGATCGGGGAAAAGCTGACTATCCGGGGCAGCCTCCTGAAAGCCGGTGATATTAAACGCCTCCTTCCGCCGGCCCTGCGTTCCGGGATACTCGGCTGCTTTGTCGGGGTACTGCCCGGGGCGGGGGCGACCACCGGCTCTTTCTTCGGCTATGCCGTTCAAAAGGCCTTCAAAAGCAAGGAACCTTTGGGAACCGGCGCGGTGGAAGGTATCGCCGCCTGTGAATCGGCGAATAACGCCGCCGCCGCGGGGGCTTTCGCGCCCCTTTTGGCCCTGGGCATTCCCGGTTCCGGTACCGGGGCGGTATTGCTGGGGGGCCTGATGATGTGGGGTCTTACCCCCGGCCCTCTGCTCTTCGCCAAATCTCCGGACTTCGCCTGGGGGCTTATATCGTCCCTCTACCTGGCCAATATCATTACTTTGGTAATAGGTCTGGCGATTATTCCCTTTCTTGTAAAAATACTGACGGTTCCGGTAAAACTGATGATCCCGCTTATCACGGTGGTGTGTTTTACCGGTTCTTATAGTTCAGCAAATTCCATGTACGGAGTGCTGGTAATGCTCCTGGCCGGGGTACTGGGTTATATCCTGGAGAAAAACAAGTACCCCATCGCGCCCATGCTGCTTTCTTTTGTGCTGGCGCCCATGCTGGAATCCAATCTCCGCAAGGCTTTTATCAGCTCCCGGGGAAGCGTTTCAATTTTCTTTACCAGGCCCATTACGCTGGTTCTTGTACTTATCCTGTTTGTCATGATCCTGTTTCCGGCGCTCAGGGCGCTTGTTAAAAGAAACAAAAAAGTCCCTGACTAGGGGCTTTAAACATGGGCAACCATGAATTTATATCGCGAAGGAGAGGAGAAAATGAAAAACAAAACGGTGGTATTGACATGCGTGCTGTTTGTTTCCGGCGTATTCGGCGTCATGGCGGCGGGGGGCTCGCAGAACGCCGCGCCGGAAAATTGGGCGCCGGAACGGAACGTGACCTGGTATGTCAGTTCGAGCCCCGGCGGGGGAAGCGATATCTTTACCCGGACAATAACGGATATTATCGCGAAAGAAGGTTTTTCCCAGGCGACTATTCTGGTCAACAATAAAACGGACGGAGGCGGAGAGGTTGCCCGCGCCCAGGTGGCGAATACCCGGGGGGCCCTGGCGGACCATACCCTGATCACCTTTAACAGCGGCGATCTGATGCCCATGGTTGATAATACCGCGAACAGGATAGGGAATTTTAAGCCT
>JAITQR010000338.1 GCA_031288815.1 Treponema sp. | reverse complement strand
CCGGATGGTTTACCGGATCATGCCGGGGTGTCCGGGGCTGTTTCGCTTTGCTCAATCTTCCCTCCCAAACAGCGGCCCGTCGGTTATGCCGCTATATCCCGCTTCCCTCAAGCTCGCTGCAATATCCATCCAGGACCGCGCCACAATCGCCAGGCCGCCCAAGCCCCGGATGTCCTCAAGGAACTGTTTTTGCTCCGGGGAGAGCCGGCCATGCTCGGCCTTGCACTCGACACAGAGCAGCCGGCCGCCAGGCAGACAGCCCAGGACGTCGGAGCTTCCCACCTTTCCGAAACGTATAAACCGACCCGGGCCGATACGGACCGCTCCCACGGAATTACGCCAGTGGTAAATGCCCCGCTTTTCCAAGTAGTTGAGGCATCCGGCCAATACTACGGATTCCGGCGTGGTTCCCTTGCTCATGGGGCGGCCCTATGTTTTTTGAGAGAAGAAATCACCAAGCAACAGGAAGACGGGATCTTCTCTTTCCCAAAAAAGGCACAAGGCATACGCAGCGCATAATGCATAATAGGGGGGTCTTATAGACCCCCTATGCTATTATGCGCGTATGCAGCCCCGCATAAATGCCATTTATGCACGTTTATGCATTTATGCGTTTTCATCATACCGACAATATTCCTCCGTCAAATTTGACGATTTTCCGGTCAATAAGCGGGTTCAGCGTCTGGTCAAACTGACTTTTCCGCTTGCCTGTTTTCACGGTAAAGGCGCCGTATAATGCCGATCGGTCCATGCTTCCCTGTTCCCGTAATATCGTAATTACCGCCTGCTGGTTCTCGCCTTTGGGCTGCCGTTCCGGCGGGGTGTATTCGCAAGGTTCGCAGCAGGCGGAATATTCCTGTTCCCCGTCCTCGCTAATGACGCCGTCTAATTTCACGTTCAAGAGGGTAAAAGCCATAGGCTGAACCGGCGCATCTTCTTTCTGCTTGGTGTTGGTTACTACAATCTGGGTGTCGGATTTTTCAAGCCGGTAAACCGAATCCATCGCCGCGGAAAGGCCGGACCATCCCCGTGCCCGATCCTTGGCCGTATGCCCGCTATGATGGACGATCAAAACAGTCAATTCGGGATACCGCGCCCGTATCCGGTCAAGCGCCGCCATGGCCACCGCCGCATCCTGAGAGTTTGAATCATCTCCGCCTATCGTCCTTGCCCACGTGTCAAAGATAATTACCCGCGGTTCTCCGTGTTCCTCAATATGGCCCTCAATCGCCAGGGAAAGCTCATCAGGCCGGTCAATCAAATTCGCCGCGCCGGTATAGCGGAAAACAGGCGCATCGTTCAGGCGTCTACCGTGAGCGATTTCCCATGCATAAAACCGCCGTGACAAGCCGGATATCCCCTCGCCGGCGACATACAGAACGGCTCCCGGCCGTTTTACCGGGTAGTCAAAAAAGCCCGTCCCGGTGGCAATACTGGCGGCCAGGGAGATAGCGAAAAATGATTTTCCGGTTCCGCTGTCGCCGAATACTAAAACAACCGTGCCCCGTTCTATTATTTTTTTGACAATCCAGGCAACGGGTTTTATTTCCGCAGTGGTAACCCGTTCAAAATGGGGCATACGCCCGTTCTCTTTTCCCTCTGCCGTTTTTCGTACCGCTTCCTGGGCCTTCGTCAAATCGGCCAGTTCCGCCGCCGCGTCAATTCCCACGCCGGCGGCGTAGCTCAAGATAACCGGGATGATTTCAGAAACATCACCGGTAGCCGCCGCCGCATTCCGTATGTTCTGAGCGGTGGGGTTCTCCGTGCCCCGGATCTGCTCAAAAAACTGTTTCAGCTTTTCGTCTTTGTTCAACGGCAGCCCCCGTCATCCCGGAACACGGACAGGATCGTTTTTTCCGTGTCGGCATCGTTCCCGAAAATCTCCGGATGAACCTTTACATAGGCCAGGGTTTCAGCCCCGGAGAATTTACAGCGGTAGGCTCTCCCCGCAAAGGATACTTGCCGGTCATGGTGTCCCGCATAAGCGGCCGCCGCTTCACCGGCCAGATCGTCCAGCGTGATCCGGGGCGTGTGCCGCACGGGCCGATCCGCTACGGCGCGGGTCCGGGGCTTTGCGCGTTCCGCTTTTTCGCGTTCCTGTTTCCGCTTCACAGCCTCGATGTGATCCAGGATCACGCCGTACAGGGGCGGGGCGTCGGTAAACTCTCCGTATAGGATATAGGGACCGGTCTCCTTATCGCTCCCCGACGCGGCTATCTGCCACTCCTTCACTTCCACCCCGTCGGCCAGTTCCCGGAATTTCAATTCCGGCCCGTCATATTTGAAATACAAGTGGTAACCGTTGGAGGGTGTTGTCGCATAACAGGGAAACGAGCCGCCGGCAATATCCCGGAAGGACTGTGGCATGATGTCAGGCGGGAACAAACGATACAGGCTTTCAAGCCCGTCCGCCTTTCCCGGTTTGCGGTCCACGTCGATCACCACGAACCGGCCCCGGATAAACGCCTTCAGTTTCCTCCTGCCTTGTTCCCAGAGACCGGCGATCTCTCCCTGGTCAGCGGTGTACGCTGCGGGATCATTGTCTTTGCTTTTCGCGTAGAAGTCTTTGAGGGGAATCCCCGCAGCAAGGGTACACTTTATTGCCGCCGCTCCCCGGTACACCGGCTTTTCCGGGGCCGGGTACTTCCGGCTGATGATCTCCCGCAGGGCGCGGGCCTCCGCATCGGCGCGGTTCAGGCCGCCGTCATGCTCCAGGAGTGCGGCCCGTTCGGTGAAGTATTCCCGATCCTCCGGGGCCAGGGCTTCGATGATCAGGCGCTGCGGGTCCGGGGCGGTCGGCTTCCCCTGCGTCCGGTGATTACCGGCCAGGATTGCGTTAATCTCTCCCCGGGCAAAGTACAGGGCCGTTTCTCTGGTATG
>JAITQR010000304.1 GCA_031288815.1 Treponema sp. | reverse complement strand
ACCAGGGAACTGGATCTCCTCTCCTTTGGGGAGGAGGACGCCTCTTCCGCCGGGGTGGAGATCCGCATGGTGCGGGGCTGGCTCTTTTTCTTTTCCGCGGTCCTTACCGGCGCGGCGGTTGCCCTGAGCGGGGCCATCGGCTTTGTGGATCTCATTGCCCCCCACACGGCCCGGCGGATTGTGGGTTCCAAACACCGCTATGTTCTGCCCATGTCCTTCCTCCTGGGGGGAAGCCTCATGGTGGCCGCGGATCTGGCCGCCCGGGTGGTGGTGAGCCCTTCGGAACTGCCCGTCGGCGCGGTAACCGCCCTTATCGGAGCCCCCTTCTTCGCCTGGGTCTACTTCCGGAAAGGCGGGGCCGCGAGGGCTCCCGCCAGGGCCGGCCAAGGCCGCCGTTTCGCGGCCCCGGCTGCTACCGGGCGCTCCCCGGTTTCCCCGGCCCCCGGGGTTTTTCCGGCCTCTCCGGTCTTTCCGGTTTCCCCCGCCTCCCCGGAGCCCGCCGGCGTCCTGTCGATCCGGAACCTTTCCGCCGGGTACGGCGGCGTCGATGTAGTCAAAAACATCTCCCTGGAGGTACTGCCGGGGGAGATCTTCTGCATAGCCGGGCCCAACGGCTCGGGCAAGAGTACCCTGCTCAAGGCCGTTGCGTGGCTGATCCCCTGCCGGGGGGAGGTACGGATCGGCGGCTTAGACATAGCCGGCCTGAAGCGGAAGGAACTGGCGAGAAAAACCGCCCTCCTGGGACAGATGTCCCAGCTCTGGTTCCCCTATACGGTCCACGACACCGTTGCCCTGGGCCGTTACGCCCACTCCGGCGAGAGCTGGCTGTGGGGTTTTATTAAGAGCCTCTCCCCGGAAGACCGGGCCGCGGTGGAGCATGTCCTGGACAGGCTTAAACTCGCGGATATCCGGAACCGGCTTATCACCGAACTTTCCGGCGGCCAGCTTCAGCGGGTCTTTCTGGCCCGTACCCTGGTTCAGGATCCGGCGCTTATCCTGCTGGACGAGCCCACCAACCACCTGGATCTGCGGCACCAGGTGGAGCTTTTGGAGTACCTTTCCGGCTGGGCGCGGGAAAACAGGCGGGCTGTGGTGGCCGTCCTTCACGATCTCAACATGGTAAACCGTTTCGCGGATCGGGTGGTTCTTTTGGACAGGGGGGAAATAAGGGCGGCCGGAACCGGCGGGGATCTTCTCGGAAAAAACACCGCCGGTCCCGCCCTGGAAAGGGCCTACGGCATGGACATCCGCCGCTTCATGCGGGAATCGCTAAAAAAATGGGAGCCCTAATAAAGTACCCGGGAAGCGGCGTCCAGATAGGCCGCGTCCTTCTCCCGCTTCGTTGCGTTGACATCCCTTAAGCCCCCCATAAGCAGGCTGAGCTTTGAAACTATGGAGTTGTACTTTCTGACATACAGCAGCCAGTCCCCTCCGTTTCTCTCGTAGGGACTGATGGTGTATTCAACCTGGCCGCGGTTGTTGGTTATCTGGGCATCCGCGAAGTAATGGCTGATCATGAAGTAGTTATGGACCTCGTGTACTACCCAGTAATCGGGGTTCCGGTATCTGATGGTAATGATCTGGGTACTCCAGACAGAGGCGGCGTTCTCTTTGACGGCGTAATCAACGGAGTAATAACCATGTTCCCGCATAAACGTATCGGTATAACGGTACATGTCGAATTTGCTTTCGTCCCAGTTGATGGGAATGGTTTCCCGGCTTACTTCCTCCACCGGAAAAACCGCGTTTACACAGACAAAGCAAAAAACCGCGCATACAAAGGCTCTTTTTTTCACGGTTACCTCCAGAATCTTATGCCCTCCCTGCCGCAACAGTAACACGGCACGACCGAAAATTCGAGCCGATCCTGAGGCTCTAAAGCGCAAGATCGGCTCATTTTTAAAAACAAAAAGGCCGCCAAGGGAAAAACCGGCCTTTCCTGAACGCCTCTCCCGCCCGGGGGCTTACTTTTTATCCTCCTTGGGCCGGAGGCATACCGGCAGATTGCCGTTTTTCCGGTGGTTGGCCACACAGTCGCAGCATTTTGCGTGGTTCGCGCAATCGACGTTGGGGCAGGCACACTCTTTCACATTGGGACACGCCATGATCTTCTCCTCTCCATTCAGGGTATTAAAGACTTTGAAAATACGCTCCTATTTTACGGTGATTAGTTCATATTTGCCAACACCCAGACCGATCTTTTCCGCGTGGGCAATCTGGCCGCGCCAGTCGGTGGTGGGGTGGATATTGATAAAATGATCCTGATGGCCCTTTTCATCCTTGCGGGTCTCCTCCCGCTCCCCGATGATACTGGTCTTTATACCGGGAGCGGCGTTTACCGCGTCGATGCAGGCCTGATCCAGGGCTACCGGATCGAAACCGGCGAAGATGCCGATGTCCGGCACCACCGCCGCGTCGCTTTCCCCGTGGCAGTCGCAGTAGGGGGATACCTGGTTCACCACGTTTATGTGGAAATTCGGTCTCCCCTCCAGTACCGCCTTGCTGTACTCGGCGATCTTGCGGTTCAGCGCCGGATTGCTGGAACCCCAGTCGTTTTCGATGGCGTCTTTGCTGCAGGCCCCGATACAGCGGCCGCAGCCCACGCATTTGTCCTGGTTGATCCGGGCCTTTTTGTCCGGCCCGAATTCAATGGCCCCGTGGGCGCAGAAACGAAGGCAGATCCCGCATCCGATACAGCCGGCCTTGTTCACCTGGGGCTTCCCGTCGTTGTGCATGGCCATCTTTCCCGCCCGGCTGCCGGAACCCATGCCGATGTTTTTAAGGGCCCCGCCGAAACCGGTGTTCTCGTGGCCCTTGAAGTGGTTCAGGGAGATAAGGATATCCGCGTCCATGATAGCCCGGCCGATATAGGCCGTCTTGCAGTACTCCCCGCCCTTAACCAGCACTTCCACGTCGTCGGTGCCCCGGAGCCCGTCGGCGATGATGTTCTGTACCCCCGTGGAAAAGGGGGTATAGCCGTTCTCGAAAGCCGCGTCCATGTGAACAAGGGCGTTGTTCCGCCTCCCCACGTAGAGGGTGTTGCAGTCGGTCAGAAAAGGCATACCCCCCAGCGCCTTGATCCTATCCGCCACCACCTTGGCAAAATTGGGACGCAGAAAGGCCAGGTTCCCCGGCTCCCCGAAGTGGATCTTGATAGCCACATATTTCTGTTTAAAATCAATTTTGCCAATGCCTGCCTTGTCGATGAGCCGGTCCAGTTTAACCAGAAGGCTCTCCCCAACCACGCAGCGCATGTCCGTAAAGTAAACCTTTGCAGTTTCCATTCTTTAGCCTCTCTCTTTAAGGTATGGAATATGATATATCCGAAGACAGGGGACTTTACAAGACAGAAGGTCCTTGACGGATTTACATAATCCTTGTATAGTAAAAATAGCTAGGAGGTACGGCGTGATGATGTCAGCGGAAGAGGCCGCAGAGGCGGCGAAAGGTTTAACCTTCGAAAAAGTCTGGGCAATGTTTCAGGAAAGCGGCCGGCGGATCGAGGAAATGTCGAGGAACGCCAACCTGCGGGAAGCGGAGGTCTCCCAGCGGATCGAGGAAATGTCGAGGAACGCCAACTTGCGGGAGGCGGAGGTCTCCCGGCGGATCGAGGAAACGTGGAAGCGAATCGATCGGGAGCGGGAAGAAGCGCGGAAGCGAATCGATCGGGAGTGGGAAGAAACGCGGCGTATCGTAAAGCGGCTGTCGAAAAACATCGGCGGGGTAAATAATTCCCTGGGCAAATGGATGGAAAAGATGGACCGCAAAGCTCTGGGAGAAGTTCAACGCCGCGGGCTATGTTTTTACCAAGGGCGGCCCCTGCGAGCTTATCGAAAACAACAGGATACTGGCGCAGGTGGATCTGTTTCTCGAAAACGGCGAGTACGCGATGCCGGTGGAGGTAAAGACGAACCTGACGGTGGAAGACATAGATGAGCATTTGGTGAGGATAGAAAAGATACGGGGATATCTGGATAAGCGGAAGGACAAGCGGAAGCTGGTGGGGGCGGTAGCCGGGGGAATTGTCGATGAAAACGTCCTGAAGTACGCGTTTAAGAAAGGGCTGTACGTGCTGGTTCCCAGCGGGAAATCAATTGCCCTGGCCGAGTTGCCGGAAGGTTTCAAGGTCCGGGAATGGTGACTTCTTAAGGGCCCACTTGTCCCTTCCGGAGAGGGACAGGAGGCGTACCGATCAAGCCGCGCCCGGTACACCCCTATTGTTGGCCCGGAGAAGGGGCTATGGGAAGCTGAGCGCCGGGGCCGCCTTTATCGCCGGGGAGGAGCTTCCCCCGTTCTCGCCCATTTTCGTCTGCCCTTAAGACAGGGGCTGACCCTGTACCGGGAACTGCAAAACCGCTGGGCGAGGCTTCGGAATCGGCCTCCCAGGGCGGAACTCCCGGCATACGCGGCAGATCTCCCCGGTTGCGTTTTTGGGCGCCATGTTTCCCCTTGTTCATGATTTCATGCAGGTGAGCTTGTTCATCCTCTGTGGTGTTACCTTGTATTTCTTCGCCATAGATCCCTCCCCTGTTTCTAGTTCCCCTGGCATAGAATACTTTAGCCACTGTTACAATAGTGTCTGGATACTAGAAAAGTCCGAAGCCGTAGTGTACCGGAACCGGAGGAAAACGTGGCGGGTTATTCGTAGCGAAGGGTTTAATACCCAAGAGCCCATTTACGCGGGGGAGCTTTAGGACAGGGTTGGTGATTTTGACCCGGCAGGGGGCCCGTATAAGCAGTTTTCCGTGACGGCCTTTTTCACCGCCTCGCCGATGAGCCGCTCCAGATTAGCCGCCAGGGTATCATGCAGCCGTTCCATTGCGTCTTCGGGAGAAACCGGCACGGCGAAGAGCTGATGGGTCTTGATATTCAAGGCCCCGGCGATCCGATCCAGTACCTCCGGGGTTGGGAATTTGCGGGAAACCTCTATCATGGCGACAAAGGGCGTGGAAATTCCGGCTTTTTCGGCCAGTTTTTCCTGCGAAAAACCGTGTTTCCGGCGGTTTTCCTTTATGTTGCTTGCCAATATGTCCCGGATGTTCAGTTCCGCAGTTTCCATAGCCTATAAAGAAATGATAACTGCTCCAAAGATATTGACCAGTATCATATAGTATATTATAAGTATCATTAAGACTCTTATCTTGTGGTTCCTTCCGATTTTTGGGTGGGGATTGCGGGAAAGCCTGACAAACCGGCCGGTTCCCGTATGGGAGTAAACCGGCTTTTTGATAGTCCTGTTTCTTTTTCCGGCGGTGGGGAAACCTTGTCCTTTCGGACGGGTACATCAAAAAGGGAGGTTTGAAAAGGTCAAGCCTCAAGGAGCTGTAACCATGACTAAGAGAATCCTGTTGGGGCTGCTGGCGCTGGCAGCCGTCACCGGTGTCCTGTGCGCGCAAGAGGAGGCCCCGCAGACTGGGGCGCCGGCGGGGCAAGCCGCCACGGACACGGCGAAAACAGCCGTAAGCCTGGACCTGTTTCCCCTGGTCAAGGGTATTATCTGGTCGGACAACGACATGGATAACTCGCTGTTCGCCCTTGCGTCGAATTTCGAGTACCTGATACGCCCCCATTTCACCGTGGGCGCCGCCGCGGATCTCTATTTCGGCGAAGCCTCAAAGACCGACATCTTCTATTTCGGCCTTGCCGCGCACGGGCGCTGGTATCCCCTATCCTCGGGCCTGGACAAGCTCTTTATCGACGCGGGCCTGGGCTTCAACGTGTTCTCGTGGGACGGAGAAACCGATTCGGAAAAAGGCGGCTTTACCGGACTCACCATCTCCCTCAAGGCGGGTTACAAGCTGATGTTCACCCCAAAATTCTTCCTTGAGCCGTCCATGGCTTTTGTCTACGCGAAGACGCCAAGCTTGGCCTCCGTCCCCACGCCCCAAGGCTGGCAGCCGGGCCTGAGCATCGGCGGCAGTTTTTAGGGGAGCTACGAAAATGAAACAAATTGCCATAGCGCTTAAGGCAGTCCTGTTGATTACGGTTTTGGCGTCCCTTGCCGCGTGCAGCGGCGGGACTTTTGTCGACCCCGGCCATGGAGGTATGGGTAGCGGAAGCGGAGGCAGCGGTGGAGGCGGGAAGCCCGCCAGACTCTCCAGCGACGCCAGCTATGACGAGGCGGCCGACAAGCTGGACGAGATCATCGCCTATTGCGAGGCCCATCCCGGGTCGGCAAACACTGGCGTAAAGAACGGCGTAGAAGCGTTTAAGATTACTGCGTTTTCTTTTATAAACGAATCCTATTGGAGCGGTAGAACCGCAAGGGAGACGATTGACGTCATAAACGCTTTCATCGACGAATTACAGTAACGGATAACACACATGCCCGATCCCGGCGGAGGCGGCGCGGCGTCTCCACCCTTGTTGTTGTCGCTGTCAGGAGAAGAGCCATGGACGCTTCCGGGAACAGGGCAGGATACGTCTAATAATTTCCAGGGGCTTGTTGTTGGGAGACTGAAGTTTCCCAACAACTTTTAAATTTTTCAGCGGAAGGAGCGGGATATGAGCAAAGCGCAAGTTAAAGCTATCGTAATTGCCGCCGGGGCAATTTTAACGTTTTTGTTAACGAGGCTTTTACGGATTCAATCTCCTGTGGGAGAATATTTTTCCGGCTTGACTGTTTCTTATGCGATAATCGCGGCTTTGGCGTTGATATTTGGCGCTATTGTTGGCGGCGCTGTTGGTTTATTCGGTTCACTCATAGGGAATATCGCCCAGGGAGTTTCCCCGCGGTTTATACCGGTTATTTTGCCAAGCCTGTTATTGATCGGCCTTTACGGGTTTATAATCGGCAAAATATTTGAAAACAGATCCATTAAACCTTATTCTAACAACGCTATCGGTGATTTAGGGCTTTTTTCTCTATCCGCGGCCGGTTTGTATATTGTTGTCCGAATAATTAATATTATTATTACCGTTATCAGAGTTCGCGGAAATATATCGTTTATTTCTGGTTATTTAAAAATACAGCCTCCGTCAATAATCATTAACTGTTTACTTATCGGGGCTGTCGGATTTTTACTGGTATTTGCCTGTCATAAAGGCCTAAAAATAGATATTCCGCTCTATGCCGTTGAATACGCCGGCCCTGAAATAAGCCAAAGTTCGGTTCCTGTTGAAATGGTTTCCACCGGGGCATTGCCGGCCGAAGCATTACCGGAATCTAAATTTGACGGCGGATTATTACAACTTATTGGCTGGAGCATATTGGGTTCCCTGGTGACGATATTTACGCTGGGAATTTGTTTTCCCTGGGCTTTATGTATGATATATGGCTGGAAAATCAACCACACGGTAATAAACGGGCGTCGGTTAAAATTTACCGGGAAGGCAATAAATTTGTTTGGACATTGGATTCTATGGGTCTTATTGTCGGTTATAACATTGGGAATATACAGCTGGTGGGTTGGCATTGCCCTTGAAAAATGGAAAGTAAAAAACACTTGTTTTGCTGAATCAACAACCCCGCCTTGAGGGACGTGTGTTGTCTCCCATGGCGGCCAGACTCGGGGTTTAATAGCCCCGAAAGGCTCCCCCCGGGCGATCGGGCTCCCGGGGGAATTAACCCTGAGGGATTGAGGTATCAGAAACCCCCTATCAGTTCCGGGCTCAGCCGCCGGATGATCGCCGCTCCGAGTTTTACGGCGTTTTCGAAATCCCTGTAAGACGAGTAGCAGTAATGGGTATGGGCATAGCGGACCCCCATGCCGACAACGATCACCGGAACCCCTTCGTTGGAAAGGTGGATGGACGCGCCGTTGGTGGAGCCTCCGGTACGGACCCCCTCCTGCACGGGGATGCCCAGTTCCGCGGCGGTATCCAGGGCAAAGCGCTGGAACCGGGGGTTGGTGATCATCTGGTTGTCCAGGTGCCGGAGCATGGGGCCCTTTTTCAGGGCGGTCTGGGCCATCTCCGCGGAGGCGTTGAAGGTGTCGTCGGCGGGGCAGCCTTCAAACACGATGGCGGCGGCGGGCTTAACCCGGTTGGCGGTAACCCGCGCCCCCCGGAGCCCCATCTCTTCCTGCACCGCGAAGGCCCCTACCACATCCACCTTCAGTTCCTTTTCCGCCAGTTCCATCATGGTTGCCGCCAGAGCCGCGCAGCCCAGGCGGCAGTCAAAGGCCTTGCCGTAGAGGATGCCGGATTCCTTGAGGTACTGGAAGCCCACATCGGGAACTACCGGCTCGCCGACGCGGACGCCGAAATTCTTTACCGCGTCCTCCCGGGACACGGCTCCCACGTCAATAACCATGTCCGCTATCTTGGGCAGGCTGTTTTTTTCAGCGTCGCTCATGTAGTGGGGAGGCTTGCTTGCCACGATGCCCGGAATATAGCCCCTGGGCGTCCGCACCCTTACCGCGTGGGCGGGGACGCAGAAGGGAACCCAGCCCCCCAGGTTGTGGAATTTGAGCGTCCCGTCGGCGCAGATGTTCTGGACCATAAAGGCCACCTCGTCGCTGTGGGCGTCCAGTTGAACCACCGGGCGGTTCCCCCGGTTGCCCTTGGAATAAACGAAAAGGTTCCGCAGGCTGTCCTCGCGGGTGTCCCCCAGCCCCCGGCAGTAAGAGCGGAGCAGGGCCACCACCTCGTCCTCAAAACCCGGCGCCCCGTTGGCGGACGAGAGTTCCCCAATCATCGAAATCATCGCAGCTTCATCCATGGCTTTCCTCCTCCGTTACTATACAGAAAAGACGGGACTTGATGAATGAGGCGCTTTCCCGGATCGGCGGGGCGCCGTATAAAGCCATGGGGCCGCCGGGTAAGCCGTACAAGCCTCCGTTGGCGCGGGGATTTCACGCCCTCCATTTCAATTTTATCTCTTAACTTTTTTTTTCAGATTCCGATATGGTAGGTAGGACGAAGCCCGCTTCAAAGAAACGGACATAAACCGGCTTCCGGACCGGAATTTTGGAGGGAAAGAGGAGTAAAATGAGTCACGGGGCAATTTCCGGCGTGGTTCCCAGCATCGGATTCGCCATCAGCGCGTCCCAAAACGGCAGAACATCCCTGCCGGTGGCGCCCGCCATGTATATCTACTCCCATTTTAGGCATGTTTCCGGCGTTCCCGCCCCTGAGGGAACCCGGGGGGTAACCATCAGCAAGCTTAAAATACTCGACTCCCTTATCGAACAGCTTGGCCGCCTGAAAAACCAGGGAAAAATCAGTCTGGAGACCGGCGGGGAAAGCGACGAGCGCCTGGACATCCTTATCAGCCAGTACGAGCAGCAGCTCCGTCAGGCCCAGGCCGCCAGCGCCGCCATGCCCTACAACACCGCCTCCCAGATTCCCGCCGGGGCGGTTTTCAATCTGGTAGCGTAAGAAGGCCGCCGGCAAGGGACGCGGAAGAGCCGGAAAAGAGCCGTTTTACGCCGGCGGGGTCTTGCGGTAGACGGAAATATAGTCTGCCAGGGAAAGGATGGCGGCAAGCACCGAAAGGGCGAAAACCGTCACCGCCGCGAGGCCCAGGCAGCGGATTATCCGGGGATCCAGGCCAAGGCGGGCGGCGCTGGAACTGGCCAGGGCAAAGGCCCCGGCGCTGATATAGGCGGCCGTTTTGATCTTCCCGCCCTTCCGCGCCCCCATGGCAACGCCTTTTTTCAGCATCAGGTTACGGATAAAGAGAATACTGAATTCCCGGTACAAAACCACCAGATAGAGGAGAACCGGAAGAACCCCGTCCATCACAAAACAGAGGAAATAGGTAAGCTGCACCAGGGTATCGGCGAAAGGATCGTAAAATTTCCCAAAATCGCTCACCTCGTTCCTTTTCCGGGCGACTTTACCGTCAATCATATCGGTAATCTCGGAAACAATGAAAAGAAACCAGAGAACGGGCACGGTCCACTGTCCCCCCCGGGCAAACCAGGCGGGGAAAAAAGACGGCAAAAGGTAGACCCCGAAGAAGAAGGGGGCGAAAACTATCCGCAAAGAAGTAATCTTGTCTGCCAGCGTCATGGACGAGAGTATAGGCGGAATATGCCGGTTCCGCAAGTTAGCCGGAACAGGCTGGCCCTTCCCCTGGATTGTGGTACCATGGGCGGTATGGAGAATGGAGGAGGCGCTTATGAAATTTTTGGTTTTGTCGGGAAACCCCAAGCGGGACGGGCTTTGCCATGGCGTAACCCAGGAGATTTTACGGGGGGCCAGGGACGGCGGGGCCGACGCGGAGCTTCTTTCGGTGGAAAAACTCGAGCGCTGCCATGTCTGCGGCGACGGGTGGGGAAGCTGCCGGGAACGGCATCGCTGTACATTCGGAAACGACGGATTTGACGCGGCCGTGGAGGCAATCGAAAAGGCGGACGCCCTCTGTGTCATCACCCCTGTTTACTGGGGGGAGACGGCGGAGGGGCTAAAGTCCTTTATCGATCGGCTGCGCCGCTGCGAGGCGACCAAACGTTTCCCCGGCGGCGGCGCTTCAAAATCGGTTCTTTCCGGAAAACAGACCCTCCTGGTCGCGTCCCCCGGCGGTTCCGGAAACGGGGCGCTGAGCTGCCTTGAGCAGATGGATCGCTTTGCCCGGCACACGGAAGCGGCGATCTTCGACTATATCGCCGTAAACCGCTGGAACCAGGACTACAAGAAAAAGGCCGCCTACGCCGCGGCAAAGGCCATCGCGGAAGGCCGGAAAAACGGGGATACCCTGCAACGGGGCGGCGCCGATTTAGGGTGAATTGCATTGAAAAAAGGGGATTAGTGGGTTACTGTATAGGTAACCGGGAATGTAGCCCGGTTTTCCATCATCAAGGAGCTATTTTTATGAAAAGTCACATTGCCGAAGGCGATACTCGCCGGCATCGGAATCTGTTCTTCGGAACCCTTGTACTCGTACTTACGGGTCTGTTGGCGGCCTCTTGTACGGATTTTTATTCTACCACTTGGGGGGAGGCTCTCGCCCGGGACCCCTCAAAGGTCAAGGTTACCACCTCAAACGTAAACGAGCTTTTGAAGGACGCCAACGGCGATACCGAGGCTTCCCGGGCCATCCTGGAAAAACTGAAGGGGACGGACAATCCCGCCCTGCAGGCCGCGGCCATTAAAGCCGCCAACCAGGCGGCCGGCTTAACGGAGCTTGTCCTCTCCAATCTGGGTACCCTTACCGGGGGTAGTGAGACTAATGAGAACGCTCTGCTGGAGGTGGCCCAGACAGTTTTGGGACAGGCAAAGAAGAACGACATTAGCGGCGTGGCGGATGATATCGCCAAAACCCTGGCGAAAAACGTGGTTGAGGAGAATGGCGCTCCCAGGTTTACGGACGATTCCTTCGCCAAATCGGTTTCCACTTCCGATCTAACCCTGCTCCTGGTAACCATGATGATGGGGGAAGCGTCGAAGGCTGCGGGTGACTTTGAAAGCTACGCCAACGATTGGGGATCTTCTAAAACCGTAGACGGTACCGGCCTTGGTGATAATGAAAAAATTATCGCCGCCGTGGCGAACGAGGTGATAGACCGCCCCGATAGTGAGCTGGGTAACATGCTCAAAGCCTTGGTTGGGGCAAATTAAGGACAAACACATGAAAAAAACAATCGCCCTGCTGTTTGCGCTGGTTTGTTTTTCAGCCTTCGTTTTCGGGGAGGATATGGCGCCCCTGACCGTCGGTTCCACCAGGAACGCCGGCCGGGGCGGCTCCCATGTGGCCTATACCGACGATGTATACGCCCTTTTCGTGAACCCCGCCGCCTTGCAGAAGGCGAACCAGTGGAGTTTCTTTGAGATATCCCCGGCCTTTATCGGCCCCCTCTTCGATATTGCGGAGATCGTAAATTCGGACGATCCGGGAAAGGCGCTGGGACAATTCGCCAGCGACCAGAAGGGAAGGATCCCCCTGGGCCTTGAGCTGCGGGGGCCCCTGTCATTCGCCTACGCGGCAAACGGTCTGGGCGTCGGCGTCTGGGATCGGATCCTTGTGGATACCCGGATCAGAGGCATCGATATCGAAGCCACCGCCATGGCGGATATTATCCTGAATTACGGCATGTCTTTCAGGGTGCTGGACCTCTCGTACCACCAGCTTGACGCCGGTTTTGTGACAAAGCCCTTCCTGCGGATGATGGCCTATAAGGAAATGTCGGGGCTGGATCTGGTGGAAGACTCGGATATCCTGATGGAGGATTTTACCGTGCCCGTTATCATGGGACTGGGTTTTGATTTAGGTTTTATGTACCGGTTCTATGACGATCTTGCCTTCGGGCTGACGGTAGCCGATGTGTTCACCGGGGGCGGCGCGGTGGCTTCGGTGGAGGGTTCCACGCCGGATACCTTCTACCGGGTTCCCACAAGCCTGAACCTGGGCCTTGCCTATACCTTAAAACTGGGCAAGGTATGGAAAGGGGCGCCTTCCCTGTTACAGTCAAGCTACGCGGCCTTTATGTTTGACTGGCGCAATCTGACCGACGCTTTCCAGGCCGACGACTATACCAAGCGGAATCCCAGTTTGAACCTGGGCCTTGGCCTGGAGTTCGGTCTCTTCGACTTCGTGAAAATCCGCATGGGGCTGAGCGAAATGCTCCCCAGTTTTGGACTTGGCCTTGAGCCCGGTCCCTTCCAGTTTAACTTTGCCATGTACGGCAAAGAGCTGGGAAACGAGCCCGGCCGTTTTTCCACCTACGTGTACGACTTCAGCATAGCCATCCGTCCCGGCGCGAAGAAACAGCAGTGGCCTTGGACCCGCCGCGCCTTGGGGAACCTGGCGCTGGAGAAGGCGGGGGTATTGGAGCCGGACAGCCGGGAGACGGAAGGGGAAGACTGACAGTTCCGCTTTGGCCTGCCTTTTTATAACCTGCGCCGCGGGCTTGCTTGCCGGTTGTCTGGTCGCCCGGTTTCACATTCCCGGGGGGCTTATGCTGGGGGCCCTTGCCGGCGCGGCGCTGTTTAACATCTTTTCCGGCGGCGCCGCCTGGGTTCCGGATCAGACCAAGCTGGCGGTACAGATCATCGCCGGTTCCTTTATCGGCATCGCCATGGAACGGCGGGATCTGGCGCGGCTGCCGAAACTTCTCAAGCCCATGCTTGTCATGGGCTTCGGTTTTTTAATACTCAACATCACCGCCGGCTTCCTTATGGCGGCCCTGAGTCCCCTGGATCTGGTTACCGCCCTGATGTCCGCGGTTCCCGGCGGCGTGAACGAAACCCCCGTCATCGCCGCCGACATGGGGGCCGACGCGCCCAAGGTCGCGGTTATGCAGACCCTGCGGCTGATATTCGGCCTGGGGGCTTTTCCGAGCCTTATCCTGGTATACGGCAAATTCCATCGTCCCGCTTCGTTTTCCCCGGCCCCCCGGTCCGCCCTCTCTTCCCGGCCTTCCGCCGGACCGTCCTCCGCCCCGCCGGAGGGGGCTCTTCCCGATTCGGCTTCCCCAGCCGCACCGGCCAGGGATTCTCCTTTCCGGCGCTGTGTAAAGATTCTTCTTACCCTGGCCGCCGGTCTCGCCGCCGGCATCCTGGGAAACCGTACCCTGATACCCGGCATGACCTTCGTGTTCCCCATCGCCGGGGCCCTGATATTAAAGCTGGCTTTTAATTTTGCCCTTCTGCCCCGGGGATTACGGAAAGCCGCCCAGGTTTTAAGCGGCTGCTACCTGGGGAGCGGCTTTACCATAGAAACGGTGCTGGAGCTGCGTTACCTGGTAGTGCCCCTGATCATCCTGATTCTGGGCTACCTGTTAAACGGTATCGCCACCGGAAGGGTGCTGGAAAAAACCTGCGGTTTCAGCCGCGCCGAGTCCATGCTTATCACCATTCCGGCGGGCGCTTCCGACATGGCCCTTATCGCGGCGGATATGGGCATCGTAAATTCCGATATTTCCCTTCTCCAGGTTACCCGTCTGCTCCTGGTAATGACCTTTTTCCCCCAGATTATCAATTTGATTTTGTACTGTTTTCCCCGGTAGCTTCGGCCAATACCCACGGGCTTATTTCGGAACCGCCCCTACCAGTTCCAGGAAGCCCGGATAGGTAACCGCCGCGCTTTCGGCGCCGCTAATTTCCACCGGCCCGGAGGCGCCCAGGGCCGCGGCGGCGAAGGCCATGACGATCCGGTGATCCCCGTGCCCCTCAACTTTGCCGCCCCGGGCGAAACCCGCTTCCGATCCCAGGGCTTCAGGGCCGCCCCCGCCGTGGATCAGCAGCCCGTCGGGGCGTTCGGTAACCCTTACGCCCAGCTTACCCAGTTCCGCCGCCATTACGGCGATACGATCCGTCTCTTTAAGCCTGGCATGGGCCACGTTGACCAGGGAAGTGTCTCCCCTGGCGAAGGCGGCCACCACGGCGCAGGCCGGGAGCATGTCCGGGGTACCGTTAAGGTCGAATTCGCCGCCCCGGAGAGGCTCGTTCCGGGACACGGTGAGGGAGGGGACGGCCGGATCCCAGTTTACCCGGCAGCCCATTTTCGCGAGTACCTCGAAGAAAGCCTTGTCCCCCTGGGGGTCTTCAGGATCCAGGCCCAGCAGGGTAAGGGGCCCTCCGCCAATTGCCGCCGCCGCCGCGGGGAAGGCGGCGGAGGAGAAGTCCCCCGGTACCGGACCGTTCACCGGCCGGTAGGACGCCCCGCCGGGGACGCGGAACCAGGAGAGATCCTCCTTTTTTTCGTAGGGGATCCCCTGGGCGTCCAGGTAGGCGAGGGTCATCTCGATGTAGGGCTGTTCGTTAAGCAGGGGTACGTCGATTTCGGTCATGGTCCCGGCGGGGGCCAGAGGGGCGGCCAGCAGCAAGGCCGAAAGATACTGGCTTGTGGGACAGGGGAGGCTCACCCGGCCGCCCCGCCAGGGGCCCCGGACAAGGGCGGGGACGC
>JAITQR010000033.1 GCA_031288815.1 Treponema sp. | reverse complement strand
ATACCTTTGACAATGCGCCGGGAACCGATGCCGTTGTCGCTTACGATCATGGTAAGGTTGCCGGGGAATTCCCAGAACTGAATGACTATCCGGGTAGCCTTGCCGTGACGCACCGAATTGGTAAAGGCCTCCTGGACTATCCGGGTAAGGGCGGTGTTCACCGCGGCGCCGTAGTCGTGCCGCATATTGCCGCTTTCTATTTCCACCCGGATACCCGTCACCTCCTCGAAGATCGATTTCATCTGGTACACCGCGTCGATGCTCCCCGATACCGGATCCTGGAGGCTCCTTATCATGTGCAGGGTTTCCCTGGTCCGGCGCAGGCCTTCCCGGGCCTGGTTCCGGATAAGCTGAAAAGTCCCCTGCAGTTTACCGGTCTCCATATAGCCGCAGCTTATCGCCGCGTCGCTGATGGCGATGATGTTGGTAAACACGTAACCGCAGCTATCGTGAAGATCGCTGGTAAAACGCAGCCGGTCTTTTTTGACCGCCTCCTCGCTCTGGCTCCTCACGTATTCCTGCAAACGGTGATTGAAAAGGAGGAGTTTGGCGCCGACCCTGTTAAGATGAGCCGCCGTGGCGGCGCTGTCACTGTATTTATCCCCCAGGAAACGGACGGAAATCATGGAGGCGGCCAGACTGGAAAGGTAGAGGGCCAGCGTGGCAACCCCCACAGGATCCGCCGGGGCGGGGGCAAGCCTCCCCTGTACCGGCCCCAGGACTTCGGGGCAAAGAAGGAAAAGGGAAAAAAACAGGATGGAAAAAGCGGTAAGCGCCGCGTTCCGGGGCAGGGGGAAAACAAAGGCCAGCATCGTCACATAGGCCCCGTAAACGCAAAGCTTGACGATAAAAATATCGTTCAGCATATAACCCACGATCACGGCGTTTACAAAACTTACGAGCAGGCAGAGGGAACGGATATAAAGGCCGGCCACAAAGAGACTGCCGGCCAGGGACAGGGCGTACAGTACAAAAACAATATAGAAGTTGACGCAGAAAAGCAGATACCCCGAAACGCCTCCCGCCCCGGGGTCGCCGGGAAACCAGTACATGGTATAAAGTCCGGTATATTTTACGGCGAAGCCGATACCGGCCCCGGCGAGGAAAAAGGCGATAACCAGACTGGGAAACAACCTGCTAAAGAAACGTTGTATGTTCATCTCATACGGGGGGGGGGGGGGGGTACGGTTAAAGTTGCGGTTAATTTCAAACCTATCCTTGACCCCCAGCTTGGAGTAGATGGTGCTTACCTGGTTCCGGACCGTCTGGACAGCCAAGCCCAGCTTTTCCGCGATTTGATCGTTATCGTATCCCGTCGCGATAAGGGTGAATATCTCCCCTTCCCGGTGGGTCAGTTCGTCAAGGTTTTGAAGGGGGGTTTCGGCGGCGGCGTGCTTTTTCAACAGGGGCTTTCTTTCGCCCCCGGGACTGTAGCGCTCCGTAACCAGATCCTGAACCAGACCCTGGACAATTTCGGGGGATATCTGCATGATCCCGTTTTTTAAGGCCCGGATCGCCGCGATAAGTTCGGTGGGGGAAATGTCTTTAAGCAGGTAGCCGGAAGCCCCGGCCAGCAGGGCGGAACGGACCAGCGCGTCTTCGTGGTAGGTCGAAAGCATGATTATCTTTATTTCCGGATGAAGGGGTTTTATCTTCCGTACCGCCTCAACGCCGTCCATTCCGGGCATGCGGATGTCCATCAGAATGATATCCGGCCGATCTTTTTCCGCCATAGCCACCGCCTCGTTGCCGTTTTTCGCTATCCCCGTCACGGCCATATCGTCGGCATAGTTGTTCAGAAAAGTCCGCAGGCTTTCGGCGAAGAGGATCTGATCGTCCGCGAGCAAAAGCTTGAGTTTTTCTTCCGGCATCTGCCCCCGGATTATACTCCCGATACCGGGATTAAGTCAAAAGTTGCCGCGGTTTCTTTAAAAATTAGCGGCAAACCCCGGCCCCGGTAATGGCCCCCGTACCTTTACCCGCCTCCTGTCCCCGTGCCATACTGGACCGGAGGTTCGCCATGCTCGATAAATTAACCCAAAAAGTTTCCGACGCCCTGCGTTTTGTGGCCGGAAAGTCCGCGATAACCGAAAAAAACATCGACGACGCGGTAGAGGCCATCAAAATGGCCCTGCTTGAGGCGGATGTAAACCTCCGGGTGGTACGCCGTTTCGTCAACTCCACGGCGGAGGAGGCGAAAGGCGAAAAGGTGCTGCGTTCCGTCGATCCGGGCCAGCAGTTCGTCAAAATCGTCCACGACAAGCTGGTGTCCTTTTTGGGAGGGGCGGAGCCGGGCGGCCGGGCGGCCGGGGAGCTGGCCCTGCGGGGTCCGGACGTAATCTCCACGGTGCTGCTCCTGGGGCTCGAGGGTTCCGGAAAGACCACCAGTTCCGCCTAGCTGGCCCTGCGGCTCAAGAAAGAAGGCCGGAACCCCCTGCTGGTCGGCTGCGATCTGGTGCGGCCCGCCGCCATGGAGCAGCTTGCCGTACTGGGAAACCAGATTGGAGTCCCGGTCTACCGGGAAGAAGGGGCCGGCGATGTGGTAAAGGTGTACCGGGGGGCGGTGGATCAGGCCCGGAAAACCATGGTGGATACCCTGATCATCGACACCGCCGGCCGGCTTCAGATAGACGAGGCCATGATGGCGGAGCTTTCCCGGCTCAAGGAAGCCGCCAGGCCCGACGAGCTTCTCCTGGTGGCGGATTCCATGACCGGCCAGGCCGCGGCGGACATCGCCAAGGCTTTCGATGAAAAGATCGGCCTTACCGGAGTGGTGCTGACCAAGTTCGACTCGGACACCCGGGG
>JAITQR010000269.1 GCA_031288815.1 Treponema sp. | reverse complement strand
CTCTCGCGGAAAAAATTTTCGAGGCTCATGTGGCGGATCGGCCTTTCGGCGACACCTGGGTACTCAGGCTGGACCGGGTGTTCTGCCACGAGATCACCACCCCTATCGCCATCAACGATTTGGCGTCGAAAAATCTGGACCGGGTGTTTGACGCCGGGAAGATCAAGGCGGTAATCGACCATGTAAGCCCCGCCAAAGACTCCAAGACCGCGGATCAGGGGAAGATCCTGCGGGACTGGGTAAGGCGGCACGGGATCGGGGATTTCTACGACATAGGGCGGAACGGGGTTTGCCACGCCATCTTCCCGGAGAAGGGCTTTGTGCGGCCGGGATTCACCCTCATCATGGGAGACAGCCACACCTGTACCCACGGGGCCTTCGGCGCTTTCGCCGCCGGGGTAGGAACCACGGATCTGGAGGTGGGAATCCTCAAAGGGGTCTGCGCCTTCCGTAAGCCTGAAACCTTCCGGATCAACCTGAGCGGCCAACTCCGGGAAGGGGTCTTTGCCAAGGACGTGATCCTGGCCATCATCGCCAGGATCGGGGTGGCCGGAGCCACCGGGCTGGTTATGGAACTGGGGGGCCCGGTTATCGACAGCCTGAGCATGGAAGGCCGCATGACCATCTGCAACATGGCGGTGGAAGCCGGGGCTACCAGCGGGATCTGCATGCCCGACAAGACCACGGTGGACTACCTGTGGCCCTTTATCGGGAAAGACGGAGGGGGAACGGATTCCGGCCCGGCGGGGGAAAAGACCTACGCGGCAAAGGAAGAGGCCCTGGAGGATTTTAAACGGTGGTGGAGCGACGGCGACGCGGTTTACGCCAAAACCCTGGATATGGACTGTAGCGGTCTTGAACCCCTGTCCACCGTGGACTACAAGCCCGACCAGGTAAAGACCATCCGGGAACTCAAGGGTACCCGGGTTGACCAGGTCTACATCGGTTCCTGCACCAACGGCCGCATAGAAGACCTCCGGGCGGCGGCGGAGGTTCTGCGGGGCCGCAGGATCGCCGGCACGGTACGGGGAATCCTCTCCCCCGCTACGCCGGCGGTGTTTAACCAGGCCCTGAAAGAGGGGCTTATCCAGGTGTTCATGGACGCGGGGTTCTGCGTCACCAATCCCACCTGCGGGGCCTGCCTGGGGATGTCCAACGGGGTGCTTGCCGAAGGGGAGGTCTGCGCCTCCACCACGAACCGTAACTTTTACGGCCGCATGGGCAAAGGCGGCATGGTTCATCTGATGAGCCCGGTCTCCGCCGCCGCGACCGCCGTGGCGGGGCATATCGCGAACCCGGCGGATCTGTAGCCCCGGCCTGAACAGGAGGAAAGGAACATGAAAACATTCGGAGGCCCGGTTCTCTTTCTGGATCGGAACGACATCAATACCGACGAGATTATCCCGGCGAAGTACCTGAACGAAAACTTCAAGGAGGCGCTGAAGCCCAATCTGCTTGAAGACCTGAAACTCCCCGGCTTCGATCCCCGGCGGGACATAAGCGGCAAGGGGGCGGTGCTGTCCCGGGCCAATTTCGGCTGCGGCTCTTCCCGGGAACACGCCCCCTGGGCCCTGGAGATGAACGGCATCAACATCGTAATCGCCGAAAGTTTCGCCCGAATCTTCCGGCAAAACATGTACAACTGCGGCATGATAGCGGCGGAGCTCCCCGCCGCCACCCTGGACGGGCTTTTCAGGGAATTCGCCGGAAAAGCCACCACCCTGACGGTGGACACGGAAAAGGCGGTCCTGAGCTTCAAATCCGGGGAACAGGAAAAAACCGTGCCCTTTACCCTCCGGGGCTTTGAAAAGGCCCTGGTGGAGGCCGGCGGCTGGGTGGAATACGCCGCCAAAAGGTACTGAGAACAATCGGGGACCCTTGGGAACCATAGTGACAGATTCGCGGGTTTATGAAAAACTGTCCGAACAGGCGGAGTCCTTTCAAAACTGAAGTTTTGAAAGGGCGACTTTAGATTAATGGGAAAACAGGGCTTTTGGCTGGTTTTTCTAAGGCCAATTTCACCGGACTTCCGGTCCGCGCTGACCGGGTTTTGAAATTGGCCGGGGCTTTTGGGCGTTTTTTGCCGGTAAAAGCCGATAATAGATCCGAGAGTGGTATGACGTTTAGACTGAAATTTCCCCTATCTCTGAGTGCTCGATTAACGCTGTTGATCCTGTTGATGAATCTGGGAATGGCGATGGTGCTTATTTTTACCGGTTACAAAATCTACCGGGTAAACACGGAAAACCGCTATATCGACAGGGGGCGGGGGACGGTCCTCGCGGCCGCGGCTCTCCTCTCCGGGGAAGAGGCGGAGGTTTATCTCAGTACCCTGCGGACCGACGATCGTTACCACGAAGTGATGAAAATTTTAAGGGTGCTTCTTGAAAGCGGCGGCATAGACTCCCTGTATATTGTCCGTTACGGTCCCGAGGGTTCCTCGTTTATCTTTGACGCGGATACGGAATCGCCCCTTCCCCTGGGTTATCTGGATCCCTGGACGGTGGGTTTTCCCGAAAAGGACCGATCCCTCCTCATTGAGGGCCGGGAAATTCCTCCCAGGGCCTACAACACCAACCTTGTCGGCCAGGTATTGACCGTCCAGTCCCCCCTCCGTTACCGGGACGGCGGAATCGCGCCGGGCTTTTACGCCGGGGTCGATTTTTCCATGGAATCCCTGCGCCAGGAATGGAGGCAATATTTCTGGAACCTCGCGGTGATCTCCATAATTGTCTCCATGATGTTCGCCTTTATCCATTGGTTTATCATACGCCGGATGGTGATAAAACCCATCAAGACTATGGCCGCGGCGGTGCAGGAATACCTTGTGGGAGACACCATAGAGGGGGAGATCCGGCCCAGCATATCGGGCCTTGCCAGCCTTTCCGTGCATACCGGGGACGATCTTGAACGGCTGGCCGAATCCCTCAAAAACATGGAAAACAAAACCTGGGACTTTATCCAGAGCCTGAACGAGGCAAAACGCAAAGCCACTATCGACGCCCTTACCCAGCTCCATAACCGGGAAACCTTTTACAATAATGTCAGCGTCTTCCTCCTCCACAACCGGGTTCCCGGACAGATCCACGCTTTTATGATGCTGGATATTGACCATTTCAAGCAGATAAACGACACCTACGGCCATTCCATGGGGGACCACATCCTAAAGCAGTGCGCCTCCGCCCTGAGCAGGATATTCCGCAGATCCGACGAGGTCGCCCGTATGGGCGGGGACGAGTTTACCGTCTTCTGCCCCAATGTGGGTACGGAGGAACTGGTGAAGCAAAAGGCGGATCAGATTAAAGAAACCTTTTTCAGGATAAAACCCCATCCCGATTCTCCGGGGGTTACCACCAGCGCGGGTATCGTAATGCTCGGCGACGAGCCGATAGGCTACGAGGAACTGTTCAGCAGGGCGGACAATGTCCTTTATCAGGTAAAGATGGGCGGCCGCAACGGCTACAAGATAGTAAGCCTGACCAATTTTTGAAAACCGGCGGAGATACCCGTGTTCAGCGTAAGCATATCCCCCCGCTTCGGCGACACCGACGCCCTGGGGCACATCAACAATACCGTACTGGCCCTGTGGTTCGAGACGGCCCGGAACCCCCTGTTCAGGATGTTTTCCCCGGATCTGAGCCTATCCCCGGAAACCTGGCCCCTCATCATGGCCCATACGGACTACGATTTTGTGGGGGAACTCAAGTTCCAGTACGATGTGGAGATCCGCAGTTGGATTGCCCGCATAGGCGCCAAATCCTTTACCGTCCGCCACGAAGCCTGGCAGCGGGAGCGGCTCTGCGCCAAGGGTAACGCGGTGATTGTCCACTACAACTTCAACACCCGCCAGTCCACGCCCATTCCGGAAGACAAACGGCGGCTTCTGGCGGAACACCTCCTACCGGGGGAGGGGGACTAGCAGGAGCCCGGGGCTTCCCGATGTTCCGCGAAATATCCCCGCCAGGCCCGCTCAATTCCCCCAAGATCCTCTTCCCGGTTGAGCAGGTTTTTGACGTAGGTTCCCCATTTCAGGTTGTCACAGAAGTAGCTGAAGAAACGCCTCGCCCGGCTCAGGTGGAATTCCGGGGGCTGGTAGCGGGCGAGGAGTTCCAGGAAGCGGATCCCCGTTTCCTCCAGGTTAACGCGGCCGGCGGCGGCCTTCTCCCCTCCCGCCGCCCCGCCGGGACCGGCCGGTTCGGCTGTTCCGGCGGCGCCCTCCAGCGTCCGGGCGGCGGCGAAGATCCAGGGCCGGCGGACCGCGGCGCGGCCTACCATAACGGGGCCCTTTTCGGCCCGCCGGAGCATTTCCTCCGGGGACGCGATATCCCCGTTGCCCGCCACGGGAATGTTCAGGTCCCCCCGCAGGCGTTCCACGTAGTCCCAGCGGGGGTTGCGGCGGAATTTTTCCCCGGCGGTGCGGGGATGCAGGGTGATCAGTTCCACCCCTTCAGCCTCAAGGCGGCGGCAAAAGCGGAGGAGCCCCTCAAAGTCGTCCCGGAAGCCTATTCTCAGCTTGACGCTGAGCCGCCGCCGCACTACCCGCCGTACCCGGCCCATCAAGGTTCCCGCGGCCTCCGCCGAAGCCATCCAGGCTACCCCCGCGCCGGCGCGGCGGATGGCCGGGGCCGCGCAGCCCATGTTGATGTCGATGCCCAGGCAGGGGCCTCCGTCAAAGTCCCGCCGATCCAGCAGGGCGGCGGCCCGCTCAATCTGGTCCGGATCGGAACCCACCAGCTGGTAAACCAGCCGTTCCGGGTAAGGGCCGGCGTCCAGGTACCAGCTTTCAAAGGGACCGCCGCCCAGAAGCGCCCCGGCGCTTATCATCTCCGTAAAATACTCGTCGGGGCCTTCGGCCGCCTCCCTGCCGAACCCGGCGATAAGTTCCCGCAACGCCCGGTGGCTGATTTCCGCCATAGGCGCTAGCATGAAAACCGTCCGCATAGTATAATCTACGAACATTCGGCGGATTAAAGAAGAGACCTTTACTGAGGGATCTTTAAAACCAGGCCGATATATAAGAAATGTCTTAGGGGATTTTCCCAAAACCGGACGGGTTTTGGGAAAGCTCCCTTGACTTGTAATGCTCTTTGCCATAGAGTATACCTTAGTTAGAAGGGAGCGTAGCATGACCGCAAAAGATAATATGCCCAATCTTAACGATAAGCCGCCTGAGGGTATAAAGCCCGACGGAACCCCTTACCGGGTACTTGTCGTTGACGATTCCATGTTTATCGCTAAACAGCTTGGCCAGATCTTTACTTCTGAGGGTTTTGAGGTGGCGTCTACCGCCAGTGACGGGGCTCAGGGACTGGATAAATACAAGGAATTGCATCCGAATATCGACTTAGTAACTATGGATATTACCATGCCGGTAATGGACGGCGTTTCCGCCCTGGAAAAGATCCTGGAATTTGATAAGAACGCCTGTGTAATTATGGTCAGCGCGTTAGGGAAGGAAGATGTGGTTAAAAAGTCGCTTCTTATGGGCGCGAAGAGCTATATTGTCAAGCCCCTGGATCGGAAAAAGGTTCTGGAGCGGGTTGTCTCTGTTCTTAAAAGGTAGATTAGGCCCGGCGCGGTAATAACACGATGGGCCGGTGTTGTTTTTTGGGCGCGTAAGCGAGGGCTTTCCCAAAAGCCCGGTTTCTGAGAAAGCCCGTAATTTAAACAAAAGGCGCGGCGTTTTACCCTTGTACGGTTCCGTAGCCGTTTTTCCGGCGGGATAAAAGGTAATTGTCCGGCTTTGGCGGAAGGCGTAAAGGAGCCGGATAATCGGGATCTTTCACGTAAATAGGCGGAAGATTTCCAGGCGTGACAGGCTCCCAGGGGTTATATTTAAAGTATGGGCCTTATATGCTTGTATAATGGAACCGTCATGACCGGCTTTGCCGCCATGGAGCAGTGCGCGGTACTTATCGAAGACGGCAAAATCGCCGATGTTTTTTCCCAAAAACGTTTCGATCAAAAACACTTTGGTTCTGATGTCCAAATAATAGACGTAAGGGGCGCTTTTATCGCCCCGGGCCTCATTGACACCCATATCCACGGCTTCGGCGGTTACGGTACCGAGGACGGCTTTGACTCCGCCACGGCGGGTACCCACGCGGTGTTGGAGATGTCCAAACGGCTGGTTCAGTACGGGGTTACCGCCTTTAACCCCAGCATCTATCCCGCCGAACCGGAACGGATGCTCCGGGCGGTTCAGGGCGCGGCCGCCGCCATGGGCAGGGAGCAAGGCGCCCAGATCATGGGACTCCATCTGGAGGGGCCTTTTATCTCCCCGGAACGGCTGGGGGTTCAGAAAAGGGAAACCATCATGTCCGTGGATATCCCCTTTATGGAACGGCTCTGGGAGGCGGCGGAAGGCCGGATTGTCAATATGACCGTGGCCCCGGAGCTGAAAGGCATGCGGGAGCTTGCCCTGTTCTGTATCAAAAAGGGGATCGTTCTCCAGGCCGGCCATACCGACGCCCGCTACGAAAACATGGTGGAAGGTATGCAGGCGGGGATCCTCCACGCCACCCACCTGTTTAACGCCATGGGCAAGATGGATCACCGGAACCCCAACGCCGTGGGGGCGGTGCTGATTCACCCGGAAATGTCCTGCGAGATCATCGCCGACGGCTTTCATGTCCATCCCGATCTTTTTAAACTCCTCCTCCGGGACAAGCCCCTGGATAAGATCGTCCTCGTTACCGACTCTTTAAAGCCGGCGGAGCAGGTAAACGGGCCTTTTTACGCCAACGGGGAAGAGGTTTTCTTTAAAGACGGGCTTTTTTGCCGGAAAAGCGACGGGGTAATCGCCGGCTCCGCCCTTACCATGATCCGGGGTATCCGGAACCTGGTCAACTTCGGCTTTTCCCTGGAAGACGCGGTAAAGACCGCCGGCTTCAACCCCGCCCAGGTGATGCGCTACCGGAACAAGGGGGCCATCATCCCCGGCCACGACGCGGATCTGGTGGTTTTTGCCTGGAATACCGGAGCGGGAGGCGGGGAAAGCGGCTTGCGGGTTCTGGCGGCCGTCTCCGGCGGTATAATCAGAAAAAATACTCTCAGCTAGGAGTTTCTATGCGCCTGATCATTTGCCGGGATTATGCCCAAGTCAGCGGCTGGACGGCCCGTTACATCGCCAAACGTATTACAGAGGCGGCGGGCCGGGAACGGCCTTTTGTTTTGGGACTGCCCACCGGCTCAAGCCCCCTGGGGACCTACCGGGAACTGATCGATCTCCACCGGAAAGGGGATCTGTCCTTCTCCCGGGTGATCACCTTCAATATGGACGAGTACCTGGGCCTGCCCGCCGGCCATCCCCAGAGTTACCGCCGCTTTATGGAGGACAACTTTTTCCACGCCATCAACATCGATCCGAACAACACCCACGTCCCCGACGGAACCGCCCCGGATCCGGAGGCCGAATGCCGGGCCTACGAAGAGGCCATCGCCGCCTGCGGGGGCGTCGACCTTTTCCTGGGGGGGATGGGGAGCGACGGGCACATCGCCTTTAACGAGCCCGGTTCCTCCCTCCGGTCCCGAACCCGGATCAAGACCCTGACCACCGAGACCCGGATCGCCAACGCCCGCTTCTTCGGCGGGGACCCGGAGAAAGTGCCTCCTACCGCCCTCACGGTGGGGATAGGCACCATCATGGACGCCCGGGAGCTGCTGATCATCGCCTCGGGCTACGCCAAGGCCCGGGCCCTTAAAGCCGCGGTGGAGGGATCGGTAAGCCACTGGTGGCCCCTCTCATGCCTCCAGATGCACCCCAAGGCCGTCATTGTTTGTGACGAGGAAGCCCTGGACGAACTAAAAGTAGCCACCGTGCGGTACTTCAAGGCCCTGGAAGGGCCAGCCCTGGAAGGGCCGAACCGTAAAGGGGAAACGTGAGAGGCCGGGTCCTGTTTCTTGTCCTCTTTTTCCTTTCCCTGACAGGGGCGCCGGAGCGGCTCCGGGCCGATGAACAGACCGGCGCGCTGGCGGCCTTTTCCCAGCCTTCCCGCCTCTGGGGTAGGGGGGTTGAGGGAATCATCGAAGAAGCCTACCGGCTCTGCTTCAAGACCCGGATTCTGGACGGCAAGGTAATGAACCTGCGGATGCCCTTTGCCCAAAACAACGAGCGGGACATCCTCTCCGATCGGGGCTGGGAATTCCTGGGACGCGGCAAGGCGGAACCCGGCGAACTCTGGCCCGTCATTGAGGTTCTGATCGATTCGGGGGATTTCCGGGAATACACCCGGACCCTGGGCGATGGGCGGGAGAAAGTGATTGTCTTCGACATCCCCAGCCAAAGCTGGACCGGTTCCCGGGATCTTTTCGACATCGCCCGGATGAAGGCCGGGGCCTACCGGGGGCTGCCCCACCGGCCCTATGTGCTGGTAAGCGGCCGGGGGCTTGAGGAGACCGACGTTTACAACTACCTGTACTGCGTGGGGCATACGGGAATGGACTGCTCCGGCTTTGTGTGGCATGTGCTGGCCTACGTGGCCCGGGCCGGGGGCCTGGATCTGGGGCGGGCCCTGGCGAAAACCCTGGGGGTAAAGAGGGGGGATCAGCCTTCCTGGTACGCGGGGACCGCTTTTTACAATTCCCGGAGCTCCCAGATTATCCCGGTAGAGGATGAGATCGTCAATTTACAGCCCGGGGATATCCTCCTGTTCCGGGGTTACGATGGGGAGATGTCCCATTCCGCCGTCATCCAGTCGGTAAATTTTTCCACCGGGACCGTCCGCTACCTCCAATGTACCGACGAGGCCCCGCCGGACGAAAGGGGGGTTCACGAATCGTACATTTATTTCGATCCCGCCCGGCCCCGGAGCTCTTTAAGCGATCCCGCCCTGGTCTGGACGCAGA
>JAITQR010000257.1 GCA_031288815.1 Treponema sp. | reverse complement strand
AGCAGGTAGTTGAACACCACGTTTATCAGGTTGGCCATAAGGTTATACACCATGGGGGTTCGGGAATTGCCGACTCCCCGCAGGGTGGCGGTAACGGTGGAGGTAAGGGCCAAAAGGGGCAGCCCGGCCATCTGTATCTTAAAGTACTGGGCGCCCCCGGAAATGACCGCCGGATCGGCGGCTCCCATAAGGACAATAAGCCGCTCCGCGAAGAGGTAACCCAGCAGGGCCGCCGCAGAGGAGAGGAGGAAGGTCATCATAAGCGCCTGGCGGAGTATCAGGTTGGCCTGTTTCGGGTTTCCCGCCCCTTTGCAGCGGGCCACCATGGCGGTGGCTCCCACGTTCATAGCCATGAACATAGCCATGGTGAGGAATTTCGGCTGGGTGGTAAGCCCCACGGAGGTCAGAGCCGCCGGCCCGAGCTGCCCTACCATTATCAGATCCACCATGGAGGCAAGCTGGGTAAGGATCATCTCCACCATGGAGGGCAGGGCGATGCGGACAATGTCCCGGTACACCATCTTTGATGAAACGTTCCAGGGCAGCGTATCGGCTACTTTCCCTTTCTTGTCGTTTTCAAGCTGTTCGTCGGTTCCCATTTCGACCCGGTCAAGGGCCATATCACCGGTAGATGCCGTGGCAGTATTCCTCTTTCCGCTATTTTAGGCTAAGGTTTCCGGTCTTGCTACTGGGTAACGCGTGTTTGGGCGCGGGCAAGGCCCGCCCCGGCTTCGGTATAACCCGGGTTGATCCGCAGGGCCTCCTGGTAAGCCTCCACGGCGGGCCGGTAATCGCCGGCCGATTCCCGGACGCTGGCGAGGCGGTACCACCAGAGGGCAAGCCCCGGCTCCAGCCGCACCGCGGTGGTGTAGGCGATGTCGGCGTGCCGGAACTTCCCGCTGAGCCGGAAGATCTCGCCGATGAAAAAATAGGCTACCGAACTCCGTTCACCCTGGGGGATGGCGTTGACGTAACGCTGCATGGTGGCCAGGGATCGACCGTAATCGTCAAGATAGAAGTACGCCTCCCCCATGGTCTCTACGATCCGGTAATCGTTGGCGAAGAGCCTGAGTCCCTGTTCACCCCAGGCGAGGGCCTCCTGATACTTCCGCTGCCGGAGCAGGCTCCAGGTGATGGCCGCGTAGGTATCGCTGTTGGCCGCGTTGCGGGAGACTTCCTCCTGGCAGATACGGATCGCCTGGTCGTAATGGACATTCGCCTCTTCCATGCGGCCGGCTGCCTCAAGAGTTCTGCCCGTCCGGTAGTGCTGTACCGCCGTAAGGGGCGCGGTTCCGGCTTCTTGGGGAAAAAGGGGAAGGATAAACCTGATAAAAAGAAACAGGAACAAGACAAACCGCATACCTTTAATAATGCCCACCCTGCCCCGCTTATGCAAGGAGTTCGTTTATAGACACGGCTGCCCGGCGGCCCTCCCCCATGGCAAGGATCACCGTGGCGGCGCCCAGGACAATGTCGCCGCCGGCATAGACCCGGTCCAGGGATGTCTTTTGCCCCTGGTTTACCACGATCCGGCCCCGTTTGTCGGCGGAAAGACCCCCGGTGGTCCGGGCAAGCAGGGGGTTGGGCTCGTTGCCTAAGGCCACGATTACCATGTCGCAGCCGAAGGTATATTCCGAACCGGGAATAGGCACGGGGCTCCGGCGGCCCGAGGCGTCGGGTTCCCCAAGCCGGAATTGTTGGAGTTCCATCCCGGTTACCCTCCCCCTGTCGTCCCCGAGGATCCTGCTGGGGTTCCGCAGAAAGTTGAAGACGATCCCCTCGTCCCCGGCGTGTTCCACCTCTTCCGCCCGGGCGGGCATCTCGCCGCGGGTACGGCGGTAGATCACGTGAACCTGTTCCGATCCCAGCCGCAGGGCCATGCGGGCGGCGTCCATGGCCACATTCCCCCCCCCAATAACCGCGGCGATCCGGGACCGGTAGGAAGGGGTGGCGGCCCGGGATGCGTCGTAAGCCTTCATCAGGTTGGCCCGGGTAAGGTACTCGTTGGCGCTGACCACCCCCACGAAATTTTCCCCCGGAATACCGAGGAATTTGGGAAGCCCCGCCCCGGCCCCGATGAACACCGTGTCGAAACCGTCCTTCTCCAGAAGCTCCTCTACCGAGCGGGTGCGGCCCACAAGGAAGTTGGTCTCGATCTGGACCCCCATTTTCACCAGGCCCTCCACTTCCGCCTGAACGATGCTCTTGGGAAGCCGGAATTCGGGTATGCCGTAGACCATGACCCCGCCGGTCTTGTGGAAAGCCTCGAAGACGGTTACCCCGTGGCCCGCCCGGGCGATATCGGCGGCTGCGGTAAGCCCCGCCGGGCCGGAGCCGATAACCGCCGCCTTCTTCCCCGTGGCCGCTTTTACCCCGGGGACGCTTACCCTGCCCTGTTCCCGTTCCCAGTCCGCCACAAAACGTTCCAGCCGGCCGATAGCCACCGCCTTTTCCGGGCTTTTCAGGCTCTTTCCCAGGGTACATTCCGCCTGGCACTGTTTTTCCTG
>JAITQR010000228.1 GCA_031288815.1 Treponema sp. | reverse complement strand
CAGCGTTTGACCAAGGCCTACGAGATGCTCCAGACGGGAGACCACAACATTCAGGAAGTGGCCGCCCAATGCGGTTTTTCAAAAGCCGACTCTTTTTACAAGGCCTTTAAGCGGACCTACGGATTCCCGCCCAGCGATATTCTAAACAGGCGGATGGTGTAATTTCTCCTGGATCATGCTGCAGTAGTTCCGGTTATCCGCGAATTCCCTAATCCAGAAATTCCTTCCGGTAATTTACCTTAAAGGCTTCCCCCAAGATCCGCAGTTCCCGGTCGCCGATGCTGTTCAGGATCTGGCTGTTTTTGGTCTTGATGTAGATGGAGGCGGCTTTCTCCACCGTTTCGATAAGCCCGAAGGCCTCGTCCAGGCTGGCCCCGGCGCCGAATATGCCGTGGTGGGCCCAGATGCATATCCGGTAGCTTTCCATCTTTTCCGCGGTGGCCTTGCCGATAGCGTCGGTACCCTGGAGCATCCAGGGCAGCACCCCCACGCCCTCGGGGAAGACCACGATGCACTCGCTCTCCATGCGCCAGAGGGTCCGGCTGAATTCCCGGTCGCTCAGGGGGTGGATGTAGGTCATGGCCACCGTGTTGGTGGCGTGGCAGTGGGTTACTACCCGGTGTTCCCTGTCCTGGCGGAGCCGGGCAAGGTGGCTGCGCAGATGGGCGGAAAGCTCCGAGGTGGGCATGCCGCCGCCGGCGAATCCCCAGAGCAGGCCGGCGGAAAGGCCGTCGTCGTTTATCCGGATGATCCCCAGGTTGTGGGCGGGATCTGTTTCCACGTTTTTGAAGTAACTCCCGGTACGGGTAAGCGCCACCAAACGCCCGGCAAGCGCACGGGCGTCAAAGCCGGTTTCCAGCTGCCGGAGGCCGCGCCCGGTATCCAGGTACCTTCTCACTTCCCCTTCTTCCAGCAGCACGCTGATATTGCCGCCGTTCCGCTCGTTCCATCCCAGACGGTACATGTTGGAACAGGTTCGGATAAGTTCTTGCATAAGGGGAGCCCTGAGGATGGCGTTTCTGTTTTTCATGTCCGCCTATTTCCTTTGGGACAGCACGGTTTTTTCGTATTCCTCAACCTGCCGGTACCAGTTGCCGCCGGGCGTTTTTTCCCGGGCCAGGTATTCATTCCAGACCGCGCCGAAGGGCAGGGTCTTGAATTCCTCCTGCATAACCATCAGCTTGGTAAAGTTCCCCGAGTCCTGCAGGGCCTTGAGCTCGGCGTGGGGCATAAGCAGGGCCCAGAGCAGGGCCTTCTGGGTGTTCCGGGCGCCCACAACCCAGGCGGCGATACGGTTGATGCTGGCGTCGAAGTAGTCCAGGCCGATGAGCACCCGGTCTTCCGCGTTATTGCGGATTATCTCCTTGGCGATCTCCTTCAGCTCGTCCTCAAAAAGCACCACGTGATCCGAATCCCAGCGAACCGACCGGGTAATGTGCAGGGCGATCCTGTCAAAGAAGAGGAGCAGCGAGGGGATCTTGTCGGAAACCGTCTCGGTGGGGTGGTAGTGGCCGTTGTCCATCAGGGCGTTGATCCCCCGGGTGGCCGCGTAGCTCAGGTAGAATTCGGCGGAACCGGCGGTATAGCTTTCCAGGCCGATGCCGAAGACCTTGCTTTCCACCGCGTCCACGATGTACCGGGGATCGTACTTTACGGAGAAGATCTCATCCAGTGCGTCCCTGAGCCGCTGCCGGGGGCCCAGCCGGTCCGCGGGGACATCCTTGAGGCCGTCGGGAATCCAGATGTCGTTCAGGCAGGGGCTTCCCTGCCGTTCGCCGATGCAGGCGGCGATTTGCCGGCAGGCCTTCACATGGCGGATCCAGAAGTCCCGGATCTCCCTGTCCGGGTGGGACAGGGTCATGCCTCCGGCGGCCAGGGGATGGGAAAAAAGGCTGGGGTTAAAGTCGATGCCGATGCCCCGCTCCCCGGCCCAGGCAAGCCAGGCCTCGAAATGCCGGCTTTCCAGCCTGTCCCGGGGAACAGGCCCGTCGCTGACGGCGTACATGGCGTGGAGGTTGAGCCGCTTTTTGCCGGGAATGAACGAGTAGGCGAAGGTGAGATCCCCGAACAGCTCGTCCTTGTTCCTGGCCTTGCCGGGGTAGTTCCCCGTGGCCTGGATTCCCCCGCTCAGGCTCCCCCGGCCATGCTCAAAGCCCCCCACATCGTCGCCCTGCCAGCAGTGCAGGGACACCGGGATACGGGCGCATTTCTTCATGGCTTCCTCGGTATCTATGCCCCAGTCCTTAAATTCCTTCCGCGCTTCTTCGTACATACTTCCTCCTAAGGTATCGCTTTTATGTCAAAAGACCGTTTTACCAGCGCGGCAAAACCCTCTTCCACCGCCGGATCGTCCGCCAGCTTCATCTGGGTAAGCAGGTTCCCCGCGGCCGTGGCCTCCGCCGGGCCCGCGTAGACCCTCTTGCCGGTACAGGCGGCGGTAAGGGAATTGAGGTAGCCGTCCTTGCTGCCCCCGCCGATGATCGAGATGGACTCGTAGGTTTTGCCGGTAAGTTCTTCCAGATCCCGGATAGCGTCCCGGTAACACCGGGCAAGGCTGGAATACACGCAAAAGGCCAGCTCTCCCGGGGTCTCGGGAACCCGCTGGCCGGTCCGCCCGTATTCGGCCTTTACCGCCCCGATCATGGAGGGGGGGCTCATAAACCGGGGCAGGTTTAGGTCTATGGACCAGTCCGTCCCCCCGGCCTTTTCGCCGGTTTTACGGGCCTCTTCCTCCAGTTGGGCAAAGCTGTAGGCGTCTCCCAGTTCGTGGCGGATCTCCTGAATAACCCAGAGACCCATGATGTTTTTGAGGAACCGGATATTTCCCGTAATCCCCCCCTCGTTGGTGTAGCCGGCTTCCCGGGCTTCGGCGCTGAGGATCGGCTCCCCCAGGATCCCCAGGAGGCTCCAGGTGCCGGAACTGAT
>JAITQR010000225.1 GCA_031288815.1 Treponema sp. | reverse complement strand
TGGGAGACCGGTCTTTCTTGTCCTTCGCCTCCCGGCTGCTCAAGGGCCGCGGCGGGGACGCCTCGGAAGACAGCATGCTGGCCGCGGTGGCCGCTTACTGGAACAGCCTCCTCTCCGGGCTGGAAAGAGAGGCGGCGGACAGGGCGGAAAGCTGGTACCGGGCCGGTATGGCTTATGCGGAAAACGGCGACCATGCGGCGGCCCTGAGGGATTTTCAGCTGGCCGGGAATTACGCCGGACTGTCCCTGGCTTTTCTGGAAAAGGATAGGGTTTTTAAAGCCCAAACCGAAGGGCCAACGGAACGGATCTTTGACCGGTCCGTGCCGGCAGGCAGGGCGGGGGACTTCCTCCGATCCGAATCCCTGGTTCTGGCTCTCGGCCTGCTCCAAAGTACGGAACAGGCGGGCCTGGAATACCGGGAGCGGCAGACCGGCGAGGAAGACCTGGTCCGTTCCTGGGGGAATCAGAATTTGGGCGGCCTGGAGATATTCGACCGGGAGGAGCGCTTGGGGGATTTTTACCGGGATCTCCGGGACAGAATCGACGGCCTTATGGCCGAGGCGGACCGGGAAGCCGCGGCCCTGCGGGCTTACGCCTCCTCTCTGGGCGGGGAAGCGGCGGGGGATTTTTCCGCCCCCGGCTATATCGGGGAAACCCGGACAGTACAGGCGGCTCTCCGCGCCCAGATAGCCGATGCCGGAAACCGTTCCGCGATCCGGCGTTATACCCTGGCCGGCGAAGAGCTGGGACGGCGTCTGGCGGATCGGCGGGAAGAATTCGCCGGCGCGGAAGCTTATATCCGGGGGATTCCCCGGGATCAGGCCGCCGGCGGAACCGGGCCGGCCCCAGGCTCCGCCGGGCCCTATCCCGCGGAAGGGCTTGAGATCCTTGGCCGGATGGGGAAGCTCATAGAGGCGGACCTGGAAATGGGCAGGTTCTTCCTTTCCCGGTACGGGGAAGAAGACGGGAGTATTTCCGGTTTGCCGGGAATAGCTTCCCTTCGCGCCGCCGCCGCTTCCGCCGTCAACAATCTGGTTTCCCTCCAGTCGGAAGCCCGGATCCTGGCCGCCGACACCCAAACCCGGATTACCCAGGCGGAAAGTCTCCGTCTGGAGGGGGAACGTTACTTCCGGGAAGCCCAGAACGCGGCGGCGGCCGGTGACCTTGACCTGGCCAAGGAACGGCTGGAACAGGCCGCCGGGCGTTACGCCGCTTCCCTGGCGATTCAGGAATCCGCCTCCCTCAGAACCGACTGGGATACCCGTGCCGTGGCCTTTGGGGCCGATATTCACCGGCGGGAAAACGAGAGGGCGGTACGGGATCTGCGGAGCATGGTGAACGCCGCCAGGAACGCCTATTTCGGGGGGGATTTCGATGGGGCGGAGGCATTCCTGCTGCGGGCCCAGAACCGCTGGCAGGCCATCAACGTCCTGGAGGATCCGGAAATTCTCTACTGGCTGTCCATTGTCCGGGGGGCCATGGCGCTCCGTTCGGACAGGGTCATCTCCGTCACCGCGCCGCTCTATCCGGAGATGAGCCAGCTTCTTTCAATGGCGAAGAAGAACTACGAGGAGGGGCTCGGGCTCATAGAGGCCGGCCAGCGTTCCGAGGGCCTTGCCCGGCTTGACGAGTCCCGGTACATGATCCAAAAGGTAAAACTCATGTTTCCGGTGAACCAGGAAGCGGGGCTTCTGGAATTGCGGATAGATCAGGTTACGGATCCGGCGGCCTTCAACGCCTCCTTCCAGCGCCGCCTTAACGACGCTATCGCGGGAACCAGGAAAGGCTCCCGGGAATCCTTCGCGGATCTTCAGAACCTGGTGGAGCTCAACCCCCGTTACCCCGGAATACAAAACGCCCTGGTACAGGCGGAAATCGATATGGGCCACCGCCCCGCGCCCCCCGACCCCGCTACCCTGGCCCGTTCCAATGAACTCGCCGCCGCCGCCGGAAAGATCGTGGAAAGCAGCGCCCGGCTCCAGTTCGAGGTAGCCCTGCGGCAGCTCAACGAGGCCCTTGCCCTTAACCCCAACAATACCCAGGCCATGGCTCTCAAGGACAGGGTTCAGACCGAAATGGGAGGATCGGGAAATGTGGTCCTTTCCAGCGCCGCCGAAGGGGAGTACCTGCGGGCGGTGCGGGAACTCCAGCGGGGAAATACCCTGGTAGCCCTGGCCATAGTGGAGCGGCTTCTTCAAGATTCCCGGAACCGGAATTCCACCCGTATCCTGGAGCTGGAACGAAGGATACACTCCGTCCTATGAGGAGCGTTTTTTCCAGGGGCGTCCGGTGTTCCGGGACGATCCTGCTTTTTCTCTCCCTTGTCCTGTTCCCTCCCGGACTGGGAGCCCTGACGGATCTCTATTGGGAGCTGCCCGCCGCTTTCTCCGGAGCCCCCGGTTCCTTTCCCGTTTCCGCCTCTAACGGGAACCTTTCGGTAATCGCCTGGCAGGAACCTTCGGCGCTTTCCCCCGACAGCCGGGAAAGTTCCCGGATCACCGTTTCCCTGGGGCTAAAAAGCCCCGGCCTCCCCTGGCGGATCCTGCCCAATGTGGCGGGGCCCTATGGCTACACCGGGGCCGAACCCGCGATTCTCAGCCTTGCCCTGGACAAACAGGGCAGGATCCTTATCGCCGCGGCGGTCTCCGCTACCCAGACAGAGATACTCCTCTCCGAGGATGAGGGGCAAAGTTTTTCCTCTTGCCGCCTGGATATGGGGAGCGAAAGCTCCGTGGCCCCCCGGGTGATGGTCCGTTCCGACGGGGGTTATCTCCTCTTTGTTACCCGGAGCCTGGGGGAATCTTTGTCGATTTACTACTCCCGCTCCGACGACGCTCGTACTTGGAGCCCCTTTCAGGCTTTTGTGGAGGATCCTTCCCTTCGGCTCAGCTTCCTCCCCGTCCACGCGGCCCTGGATTCCCGGGATTACGTGATCTTCCAGTCCCTCATGCCCGGCAGGGAAACCGCTCCCGCCTTTCAGCTCTTCCTCAAAATGTCGGACGACGGGGGCCTTAGCTGGACGCCCTCCCGGCGGATCACCGGCTTCCGGGACCCGGCGGGCAATACCGGGGACGATCCTGAGCGCTTCGACAACCAGCGGGCCCATATCATCCCCTGGGATGGACGGCTCTTCCTTACCTGGGAACGGCGTTACGGAACCGGCTATCCCCAGATTTACAGCGCCGTCTTTGACCGGGAAGGCTCCCTCGCCGGGGCGGTGGAACGGATAAACCGGGACAGCGCCCACTGCAACAACCCGGTGGCCTTTCTCTACCGGGGGAGCCCCATGGTGATCTGGTTCGATAACCGGCGGAGAGGCAACCGGGTCTATTTGGCCCAGCACAACGGGGTAAACTGGCTGAACCACGATCTTTCCGGTTCCAGCGGCGAGGCGTCTTTTGGCCGGCCCGTGGTAGACGGGGAGGAGCTTTTCGTGTTTTGGCAGAACAGTTCCCAAAACACGGGACGTATCTACGCCCTGTTCCCCGACCTTAGCGTGAAGCCTCCCAGCCTGGCGGCCGGAAATTTTATCCCTTCGGGACGGGGCAGGGGGGAACGGATACAGGTATCCTGGAACGATCCGGGGGATTCTTCCGGTATTTTGGGTTATTCCTACGTTCTCGGCAGGTTTGCGGAAGACAGCCCGCCTCGGGAGATCCTGATCGAGAACAGAAACGGCGAAACCCAGTTCCTGGATATTCACATTCCGGAGGACGGTTCCTGGTACCTGAGTGTTATTGCCCGGGATTTCGCGGGAAACTGGTCGGATCCCGCCAGGGTAGGGTATATCCGGGACATCACCCCGCCCTCCGCGGCGGCAATCATCCCCCCGGAAACCGATGGGAAAGGCTTCCTCCTGTCCAACACCTTTTCCCTGGAATGGAATCCGCCCCCCGCTTCGGATATTGCCGGTTATACCTGGGAACTGGAGTATCTGGGATCGGTCACGCTTTTGGAGGATCTGGAAGGGGAAGAGTTTCAGGCCGCCGGGGCGGAACATTTTCCCCCGCCGGTCCTTCCCCCCCGGATCATGGGGAAGGACTATTACGCTTCCTTCGACAATCGGGACGACGGGCTCTGGCGTTTCACCGTGTCCGCCATTGATGAGGTGGGGAACATCGGCCCCCCGTCGAGCCTCTTTTTTAAGACCGACAAGTACATCCCCCGTACCTATATCACCTATGTGGAGGCCGTCCAGGACGAACAGGGGGTGTTTTCGGCCCGGATTATCGGCCGGGGCTTCTCCCAGGGAGGATCGATCACCCGGCTTATCCTGGATCAAGACGGGCTCCCCCCCTATGATCGGGAATATTTCCTCTCCCGAGGGGAATTCCGGGTCGCCTCGGACAGGGAAATTGACAGCTTTGTAACGGAAAACCTCGGGGAGGGGCTGTACCGGGTGGGGGTGGAACATCCCCTGCGGGGTCTCTTCTTTACCCCTCCCCTCGCGGCGGTGGATGAAACGGGAACCGTCAAATTCGGCGATTACTCCCGGCTATGGAAACCGGCCTGGACTTTCCGGGAGGGACGGAAATGGGCCTTCGATCCGGATCTGCTGATCCTTTACGCGGTTCTGCTCATGTGTTTCGCCAGTCTCTTTGCCCTAATCCGGGGAGCCGCCGGGGCGATACTCGATTCCCGGACCCTCCGGATGGAAGCGGCGGCCCTTTTAACAGGAGATTTTATGCCTTGGGAAAAGAAAAAAAGTGTTTCTAAAATCAGGCGGCGGGGTATCAGCCTGCGGCTCAAACTCGCCTCCTTTACCGTTGTACTGGTACTGGTAGTAGTCGTGATAGTGGCGGCGCCCCTTTACTTCATGATGACCCGGACCCAGCAGGTAACCCTGTTCCGGGGGCTTTGGAACCGATCCGCCGTACTGCTGGAAGGTCTCGCCTCAAGCGCCCGGGCCTATTTCCCCTCACGAAACCTGCTGGAACTGGGTTTTCTCCCCGCCCAAATCGCCGCCGTGCCGGAAGCCCGGTATGTGACCATCACGGGTTACAACTCCGGGGCCACCGTATTCGACGATCACGTTTGGACCACCAACGACCCGGACATCCTCTCCAAAATAGACACGGCGGAACTTCAGCCGGGAGTATCCCGGCTTACCGATACCCTTTCCCCCCGGCTGGCGGACATCAGCCGGAGACTCAACGAAGAGGCCCGGCGGCAGGTAGTGGATCTTTCCCGCAGTATTTCCGAACTGAACCGGGAGGGCGCCTCTCTGGCCTTAATGGCCGACACGGCAAGCCGCCGGCGTCTTGAGGATATTCAGGTAACCAGCCGTTCACTGGAAGCCCGGCTTACCGCGCGGCTTGCGGAGATAGCCCAGGAAATCGGTTCGGAGCCGGCCTTCTCGCTGGACATTTCCGGCCAGCCGGAGGATTGCCGGTACATCCTCTTCAAGCCCGTGCTGTACTGCCAGGGCGACGAGGATTATTACTTCCGCGGCCTCATTAGGCTGGAGGTTTCCACCGAGTCCATTCTGGCCCAAATCGCGGAAGGCCAGTGGCAGGTTCTTCGGGTTATTCTCCTGGTGGCCCTGGCGGCCCTGAGCCTGGGTACTCTGGGCGCCCTGGCCCTTTCCGGCCTGATCATCCGTCCTATTCTCCGGCTGGTAAGCCATGTGGAACGGATCCGGGATACCGAGGACAAGGCAAACCTGGAAGGGGTGGAGATAGAGATCCGTTCCCATGACGACCTCGCCGTACTGGGCGGTACCATCAACGACATGACCCACGGCCTGGTAAAAGCCGCAATAGCCGCTTCCGACCTGTCAATCGGTAAAGAGATCCAGAAAAAGTTCATCCCCCTGGATCTCAACCAGGAAGGAGACAAGCTCAGCTCCGGTTTTAAAGACACCAAAAGCATCCAGTTTTTTGGGTATTATGAGGGGGCGAAGGGGGTTTCGGGGGACTATTTTGATTACCAGGATCTGGACGGCCGTTACTACGCCATTATCAAGTGCGACGTGGCCGGCAAAGGTATCCCCGCGGCGCTTATCATGATCCAGGTGGCCACCATGTTTCTCAACTACTTCAAACAGTGGAAGCCTACCGCCAGGGGCATGCACATTGAGGAGGTGGTCTACCAGATCAACGAGTTTATCGAAACCCTGGGCTTCAAAGGCCGCTTTGCCGCCTTTGCCCTCTGTCTCCTGGATTCCCAGACCGGCATAGCCCGGTTCTGCAACGCCGGGGACAACCTGATCCACATCTTCGACGCTTCCGAAAACAGGGTTAAAACCGTCTCCCTCCCCGAAACTCCGGCCACCGGGGTACTCCCCAACTTCCTGGTAGAATCCAAGGGCGGCTACCAGGTGCAGAGCATGACCCTGGATCCGGGAGACATTCTCTTCCTCTACACCGACGGTATCGAGGAAGCCAAACGCGGGTTCCGGAGCGCGGACTTTAAAGAGATCCCCTGTACCGAAGGAAACGCCCCCGCCGACACTCCCCACGGGAACCATGTGGTTGGCCAGGAGAACGAAGAACTGGGGTCGGATCGGGTAGAAGAGATCATCAACTCGGTTATGAACCGCCAGGTCTATACCCTCCGCAAATGGCATAACCCCGAAGGAGAGGACAGGGAGCTAATTTTTGACTTTGGCTCCTGCCGGGGGACCGTGGAAGAGGTTATTATGGCCCTGGTTTCGGTGGAGAAGATCTTCCGCTGTTACCGGGATCCCAAAGCGGACGACACCAGCCGGATTCTGGTCGATAAAAAAGTTGACGCCTTTCTCAAGGCCCATTTCCTCCAGTACCGGAATTACTGCTCCCGGTCCCGGGAGGTTCCCGGAAATGACGCTTATATGTACTATACTTACATGAAAGAAGACGAGCAGTATGATGATTTAACCATTCTCGGAATCAAACGGAAATAGGGGGGATCTATGGCATTCAGCGATCGTTTAAAGGATATCTTCGAGCAAGGGCTCGCGGTTTCCAAGGATTTTGCCGTAAAAGCCGGGGCCAAAGCCCAGGATCTGGGAGAACGGGGCGTGCTTATCCTGGAAATAAAACAGCTTGAGGGACAGGCCCAGAAGCTGGTCAGCCGTCTGGGGGCGGAAACATACCGGATCTTTGTCGAACAGGGGCAAAAATTCGCGTCCGCTGAGGATCCGGTTATCAAGTCCCTGCTTGACGAATTGGCCTCGGTAAAGGAGGCCATTGAAAAACGGGAACGGGAATTGAACGATCGCCGGGGGGGATAATGGAGACCGGCCCAGGGGTGGCTGGATTTTGAGATCCTTTTAAATTTTTATAAATTTTCTCAAAACCCCCTTGATTTTTTTATTTGGCGTTTATATATTAAGTAATGTGCCTTTCATAAAAGGCGTGTTCTTTGTAAATAGCTGGGTGAGTCGGGGTCTGATAGACGGTTTTAGAAAGCCGGTGACAGTTTGTTTGTAAGGCTCACGGTTTTTTGCTGGACGTATTTTTGTCAGCTTCATTGACGAATCTGCCGAATCTATCAAAAGACAATAAAAACATCTTGACCAAAAACGGTAGAGTGTAGTAATGTCTGTGAATCGTCTTTTGTGGACGGTCCAGGATTTTTGGTTTATAGAACCGGGGAAAGCGCCGGAGAGGCGTTTTAACCTATGATTTTTGGCAATATAGGGAAGGGGAGAAGGAAGAGCCGGTTAACGCCGAGGGGACTTGGCGGGGACCGGGCGCGAGCGTATCGGGAG
>JAITQR010000178.1 GCA_031288815.1 Treponema sp. | reverse complement strand
CGAGATACATAAGGAGATGAAAGAGAAGGATTTGTACAAAAGGATGACGATGGACAGCTGATGATGACGCTTCCAAAGTCGAAGCTGCTCGCCATAGACGGTCACCATATCCTCCGGCCTGTTACCAAAGAACGGTGGAGATATTCTCGGCCTTTGACCTCCCGCCGACGGTTGCAGGTTAAAGTTCCCGGGGGGAATTTAGGTTTTGACTCCACGGATTGTCTACAAATGTATACGGGCATAGGAGGGATCGTGAGCGGAACCGGCCAAGGCGGGGCTAAAGAGACGCCGGCCCGGGCCGCCCCATGTCCCGGACGACACCGCCCCGCGCCTACTTGACTTTTTTCCCAACATTCGGCATTGTACGCCGAACCAAATTAGAACGTTCATTTGAAAAATTTTAGGTTCGCGTTGGAAATATCCGCGCCGGGCCTGTAGAGGGGACATGATGGAACAGGATTTTGTAGAGCGGATGAAAAAGTCTCTGACGGAGCTCAAAAGCGAGATAATCTCGAATTTGATGGCCGGCAGCGAGGATTTCAAACAAATAATGGAGGGTATGGACCCCAAAGATTTGGCGGATACCGCCTCCGACGACATAGACCGGAAGATGATCGAGGCTATCGGCTCCCAGGAACTGAAGCGGCTCAAACTGATAGATTCCGCCCTTACCCGGATCCAGCAGGGTAAGTACGGGCTTTGCCTTAAATGCGGTAAACGTATCCCCCAGGACAGGCTGGAGGCGATACCTTACGCCCTGATGTGTGTGGAGTGTAAAACCGCGGAGGAGCGCCGCAACCGGTAGATCCCCCGGAGGCGGGGCCGTTTACGCTTTGCCGGACAGGGGCTCGCCGATCCAGCGGGCCTTGCCCGCTTCTTTTCCCTCAAAGAGAACCGCCTCGGTGTAGCCTGCCGCCAGAAGGGCTTGCCGGGCCGTGTCGTAGTGGCCGTCCAGGTCTTCGGCCCGGTGGGCGTCGGCGGCGATAAGGGCGGGGACGGAGTTTTCCCGGAAGATTTTCAAGAGGGCCGGGGAAGGGTAAGGTTCATCGATTTTTCCCCGGTTCATCCCCCCGGTGTTCACTTCCACCACAATACCGGCTTTCGCCGCGGCCCGGGCTATTTCCCCGGCCCGGCGGAGGTAGTCCGGGCTTTGGGGCTTGAATATGCGGTTCAGCGGCGGGGAGGCCGGGCCTATCGCCGCTTCAGGAGCCCGAGGGGCCAGATTGTTCTTCTTGATAAGGTCCACATGCCCCAGAATGTCGAAACCCCCGGCGGCTACCATGGCGGCCACATTGTCCCAGTAGGCCCGGGCCAGGGCTTCCCCCTCGCCGCCGAAGCCTTCCCGGATACCCCGCTCTACCGGCTCCCACTGGCCGTCTATCTCGAAGGGCGGTCCTTTCGGGGGGATGATAAAGTGGACCGAGCCGATAAGATAGTCCAGATCCATTTCCCCGTATTCCCGGTCCGCCGGGCCGGTAAGGCCGGGGATAAAATCCGCCTCCAAGCCCAGGTAGATCCTGAGTTTTCCCTCCCAGCGGCGGCGGGCCTTCCGCACCGTGTCCAGGTATTCCGGGAGACGATCCTCCTCCATGTTCCAGCTTGACTTGATGCCGGTTTTTCGGGCAATGGGCCCGTGGGCGCTGAATCCCAGGGAATGGAAGCCCTTCTCCCATGCCCGGCGGCAGTAAGTCTCCACATCGTCGGAGCCGTCGCAAAAAAAAGTATGGGTATGAAGGCAGGAATACCGCATGCTTCCCTTTAGAAATCCAGGCTTAGAATTTCTATCGCTTTTCTGAAAATATCCGCCGGCTTAATGGGCTTGGTAAGGTAGCTTTTAATTCCCATCTTGAAGGCCCGGATAACCGATTCCCGCTGGGTTACCGCGGACAGGATTATCACGGGGGGTGCGGAAGAATAGGTGTTGAGGAATTCCAACACCGCGAAACCGTCTATCTTGGGTAAGACCAGATCGAGGAATACCAGATCGAATTGAGCGGAATTTTTCACCGCCCCAAGGAATTCTTCACCGCTGAAAAAGGCCGATACGGTAAGCCCGATCCGCTGAAAGGTGTTTTTAAGCAGTTCCTGTATGGCGGGATCCTTGTCCACCACGGCGATTTTGCAGCCCTGTATGGACTCCTTGAGGGTTTCCAGATCAAGCTTCTTGGGATGGAATTTGGCGGCGTTATAACGGAGCCCCAGAGACTCCCCCGGAGCGGCGTTTTTCGCCGTAAGTACCCGGTTCCAGATGATTTCCGCGTCCCGCTCTTCGTCGCCCTTGCCCAACTCGGAGATAAGCTCCTCCAGGGCGGTCAACAGGCTGGGAACCACCTGAATTTCCCCGTATTCCAGCCGCTGGTCTTCGATGTACTTTTTTACGAAATTGTCCCTGGTCAGCACCCGCATAAACCGGGATTTGCCCCTGCAGGACTGCACGATAGTTTCCAGCAGCTTCTGTATGTTCGGCGTATCGGCAAAATTCAGCTTCATATCGCTGAGCATAACGACGATCTTGGGGACTTTTATCTCGTACAGGCTGATAAGCTCGGCGATTTTGAAATGGAGCAGATCCAGTTTGTCCCGGTTCAAACCCTGGGAAATCTCTAGAAAGATAATATCCTCGTTAACGTGGGCTTCCACCGTGCAGGGGCGTTTATCCATGCCCTTGAAGTCGATTTTAAGAGAATCCGCCATGGCCGCCAGCAGGGCGTCGATATGAACCGGCCGGCTGAATACCTTTTTTACGTTGTAGGGCAAAAGATCTATCACTTCTTTCTGTTCTATCCGCTGGACAAAAAGGAATACCGGAATATTCCGGGTATTGGGGTTGGCCTTTTTCTGTCTAAGGATCTCCATGTAACCGTGGCCGCCCAGGTGGTAATCCAGAATGACCAGATCGTAGGTGCCGTTTCGTATTTTTGATATTGCTTCCAGATCGCTGGAAGCGGTAGTCACCTCTACCTCATTTTCACCCAATTTTATCCTCAAGAAATCACGTAAAAACATCGACTGGTCAATGATGAGGACTTCCTTCATGAAAACATACCCTTTTGGGGAAATTATATGGCAAGATCCTAATATAAACAATACGCCGCTTGTTTTGGCCGGGGTGTCCAGGCGTAATTGACAGAGATCGGCCTGTACGGCTAGCATTTATCTTGTTGAACCGAAGGTTCGCGTGATGTTTCTCTGGAGAAGGAGTTTATGTGGCCAAAGAAGAAGCGATTGAGGTGGAAGGGGTAGTCCGGGAAGCCCTGCCAAATACCATGTTCAGGGTGGAGTTGGACAACCAGAACGGCCACCTCATCTTAGCTCATCTTTCAGGAAAAATGAGGAAGCACTATATCCGTATAGTTCCTGGCGACCGGGTCCGGATAGCCCTTTCGCCCTACGATCTTAGCCGGGGCCGGATTATCTACCGTGAACGGTAGCCGGGATCCCTGAGCCCCGCGGGTTCCCGCGTCTATTTCCCTTTCAGTAGTACCCAGGTTGCCCCGTTCCCCCCGGAACGGGAATCCCGGTGGCCGCTTTCCCCGGCGAAGGGGCAGTTTTCGATAAATTTCCGTACCGTACGTTTTAGCACCGCTTCCCCCGCCGAATGGTTCCCCTTTCCGTGGATCACCGAAACTTTGATGTAGCCCCGGTCTTTGGCGCGGGCGAAAAAACTCTCCAGGGAGGCCCAGGCCTCGTCCTGGCTCAAGCCGTGGAGATCGATCTCCGCGTCCGGCCTGCGGGCCAGGAGGCGGCGGCGTTTCTCACCGGGGGACAGGTAGAGGTCCCCTTCTTCCGCGTCTTTATCGTAAACCCCGTTGGTATTGAGCCAGCGGATCAGGGAAAGCGCCGCGTTTCCCAAGGGAGGCTGGTCATCTTCTCCGGGAGCCGGGTTTTTTCCGCCTTGCCCCGGCGTCCCGGAGGGGGAAGCCTTCCCCTTGCCCCCGGCCGCCGGGTTTTTTGTTTTTTTGCCCCCCCATCGGAAGGCGCCGGGTTTCCCGGTCTCCCGCTCCCACTGCTCAAGTATCTGGCCGAAATCCATAAGGGCTCCCGCGCGGTAGAATGTAAGGCAGCCCTTCCCCGGTACAGCCTTAGGAACCGCGCGGGAATCGAATAAAACGCTCCCCATTATTTCCGCGCCGGTTCTTAGTAGAAAACCAAGGCCTCTATCTTTACCCAGCCGGCCTTTCTTCCCTCTTCCCGGCCGGGAATCTCCGCGTAGGCCCATTCGCCCCGGAGGGAACGGACCAGCACCCGGCGGCCTTCTTCAAAGCGGAAGGCCACGGTTCCTTCCGGGCCGGGAACCCTGAAGGCTTCGGCCTCTCTGGTCAAGGCGGGCCGGGCCGGGCCCTCAGAACCGGAAAGGGGAAACTCGGGAAGGGAACCCCCCAGCCTCCACAGGGAAAAAAACGCCGGAAGGGCGAAAACAACCGTAAAAATCCTAAAAAACCACGGGTTCCTTTTTAAATAAGGCTGTTCCAAAACGCCGGTCTTTTGGGCAGGTTCCTCAAATTCACAGGAACCGGAGGTTCCGCCGCTTTTTCCAGCAGCCGGCTCAGGACCGGCCGGCTTTTTGAACCGGCTCAATTTTCCAATACCCTTATAACACCAAGCCAAGCCGGGGGTTACCCTTTTCCGGGGGAGGAAGCCGAGAAACAGGGAAGCCAGGGCCAGGCCGGCGGAGATTAGGAAGATCCCCGCCAAAAGAAGGCGGGGCCGCCAGGTTTCATCCCCGTTCCCGAAAAGCCCCAGCGATTTTTCCGCCTCCCGGCGGAGGGGGATCAGGGCCGGACCCCCGGCGTAGTCCCGCTCGTTCCGCCTGAGTTCGGCCAGAGCCTCCGCCCGGAGCCCCCTGTCCCAGAGGGCCCTTGCCGTATCCCGGATGCTCCCGCAGCGGGCCCTGAAAGGGAGGAGGGGGTTCAGCGCGGTTTCCGGAAAGGGAAGGTGCTCCCGGGCCGGGGGCTCCGGGGAAAGGGACACCCCCTCCCGGGATGAGCCGGAGGAAGCGGAAGCCGGACCTGGGGAACTCCGATCCCGGCTCCCGCCGCTTACCGGGACGCTTAGGGCGGGGATATCCAGGCTGTAATCCCCGGCGGAGACGCTGAAACCGGGGATGTTCAGACGGCCTTCCTCCAGGGGAATGAGCCGGAGCCGGAGGAGAATCCCCGCCGCCTCGTCGTCTTCCCGGGGAGGGGAGGCTTCGAGGATAGCCCCGACAGGCGTCCGGGGCATGAGGCTTTGCGGGGAAGGAAGGGGGAGGCGGGGATCCCAGCCCTGATGGACAAGGGTAAACTCCGCCTCTTCTCCCGAACGGAGCAGGGCGGGGGTCTCCTTCCAGGAAAGCCGGGGGCTCGTCCGGGAAGACCGGACGGCACCGGCCTCGCCGGGTGCCCTGACGAGGAACCGGACGGCCGGGGAAAGGAACCGGATACGCCCGGCTTCTCCCATGTTCCCGCCGTTTCCGCCGTCCCCGGTTTTCTCCGGATCTTCCGGCGTGTCCGGAAGGGCCGGGGCCTGCGGCAAGGGAACGGAGAGTTCAAAGGGCCGCAGGGAAACGCTGCCGGCGGCGTTGAGGAAAAAGTAGTATTCCAGCATGGTTTGCCGCCGGACGGTCCCGTCGGGGTCTTCCGTAAGCCGGGGCTCGACCCGTATCCGATCCAGGGAAAGGGCGGGGGGCAGGGGAGGCAGTTCCACCTCGACTTCCCGGGGGATGGGATGATCCACCAGCAAGCGGACGGCCCAGTATTCCCCAGCAAGGGGGGATTGGGGGAAGGTCTCCGTCTTTAGCCCGGGGGGAGTCTGGGCTTCCAGACGGCCGGGCCGGGGTAGGAGCCCCGCCAAGACCAGGAAACCCGCCAGCAGCCTGGGCTTGTGGATTTTTCGCCCGGGGCGCCCGCGCCCCTTTACGCGAAAAAACTCGATTAAGGGACACGGGAAGCTCCGGTTCGACGCCCCGGGGAGGCTCAGTAATCCTGGCCTGTTGAGGGGGCCTCCTCTATCCATTCCTGACTTTTCCATTGGTTCTGTTCCTTCCTGCTGAGGTAATCAAAGAGGGCCTTTGCCCCCTGGCTTTGGCTGTCCCCGCCTTCCCCCCGGGCGGCGGAGGGTGTTTTGTCCCGGGGCCGGGAGAGGAGGCTCAGTTCCAGGTTGCGCTTCGCCTCTGTCCGGTTGCCGTCGATCTCCAAAGCTCCCCGGAAAGCCTCCGCGGCCCCCTCAAAATCCTCCTCCCCAAAGAGAACCAGCCCGGTATTGTAGCGGATCCGGTAGGACAGTTCCCGCCCCTGGGGGGGCGTTTTTTCCGGGGCCGCGCCCAGGGCCGCCTCCGCCGCCTTGAAGCGTTCCAGGGCCGCCTTCCCCTCGTCCAGGGCCTGGTAGCTTGAACCCAGTCCGTACTCCGCGTAGGGAATCAGTTCCGGGTAGTCCAGGGCCTTGAGGTAGGCGGCGATTGCCTTGGTGTACATGCCCTGGGACTGGTAGAAATTCCCCTCCATGATGAGGAGCCTTCCGGGGAAACCCGAGCAGGCTCCCAGGAGCGGAAGGAGAAGCAGAATCAAAAACAGCGATGCCGGCGGCGGAGAAGGCGGTACCGATGACCGGGACGAGGGCGGCGCGTGCTTTCCGCCGGATCGTTTAAGTTCCCCCACGGCGATCCCTCCGGACTAAAAGACAGCATTTGGAAGCCCCGAACAGGAACAGGGCGGCGATAACGAAGAGATTCCACCGGGCTTTTTTTTCGTTGCGGCCGCCTCCGATCCCCGATTCAAAGGCCAGGGATTCCAGGTAAGAGCGGAGGAGCCGGGAGGCCTCGGCCGAATTCCCGTCGATGTAGATTCCCCCGCTTTTTATCGCGGCGCTCCGCAGCGCTTCGGGCCTGCGGCGGCTTATGACGGGAGGGCCGGCCTCAAAAGAAAGCGGCCCGCCCTGGTCGGAACCGATTCCCACCGCCGCCAGGGCGATCTCCCGGAGCCTGGCCCGGTCTACCGCCTCGTTCAGGGAGCCGCTCAGGGCTTCCCCATCGGAGAGAAGGACGATGACCCGCCGGGAGGGAAAGGAATCCGTAAAGGCGGCCGAGGCCGCGTCCACCAGGGCCTCCAGATCGGTACCCGATCCGGTAAGGGCCGAAGCGCCCGCGGCCGCGAGAAAACTGAAGACCGCCTCGCTATCGCCGGTCAGGGGAACCGCCAGCACTCCCCTGCCCCGGCTCACCGCGACACCGAAGCGGACTCCTCCCATGGTTTCCGTCATTTCCCGGCCGATTTCCGCGGCCCGTTCCAGCCGGGAAAGGCCGAGATCCCGCGCTTCCATGCTCCGGGAAAGATCCAGGGCCAGGACCACGTCGAGACCCCGGCGGTACTCCGGGACGATCCGAAGCCCCCAGCGGGGGCCGGAGAGGGCGGCGATAAGACAGCCCAGGGAAAGCCAGAAAAATATATGGGACAAATAGTAGCGCCTTCTGAGAGTCCTCGTCCGGCCGCCTCCGGCGTTTTCCCCCGCCGCGCCGGGAAAGGGGGAATCCCCTCCGGCCGGTTCAAGGCCGGGGGACGCGAAAAGGGCGAAGAAACCAAGCCCCCGGCGGCCCCGGTACCGGCGATCCAGGATGAGACGAAACAGGATAAAGACGGCCAGGAGGGCCAGGGCCCAAAGCGCCTGGGGCTTTTCCAGGACGAAGGAGCCCTCGGGCCCGGCAAGGGAAACCGGCGCTCCGTTCATACCCAGCCTCCCAGAAGGCAGCGGCGGAGAAAACGTGACCCGGCCAGGAAGGCCAGGGCCAGGACGATCAGGGGCTCGTGGCGGTTCCTCCGCCTGATCAGAAGCCCCGGCCGGCTCACCATCCGCTCTTCCCCGGCGATTCGGGAAAAGGCCCCGGTCAGGGCTTCTCCGGAGGGCGCGGCGATATAGACCCCCTCCCCGGCCCGGGCGATGGCCCTGAGGCTTTCCGAATCGAAACGGGAATCAAAGAGCCCGGTTCTCCGCATCCGGGTAAAGGGATCCACGTAGTCGATGGGGATCTCCCCGCCGCTTCCTATACCCACCACCCAGAGGGAAATCCCCAAATCCCGAAGCACCGGCGCGGCACTCAGGGGATGCACCGCCCCGGCGTTGTTTTCCCCGTCCGAAAGCAGTACCACGGCCCGGCGCGGGGCGGGGGAATTCCGCAGGTGCAGGGCGGCCACGGCGAGACCCATGCCCAGGGCCGTACCGTCTCCCAGTTCGGCGATTCGGAGGCCCTCCAGCCGGGAAAAGAGCGCCTGGCGGTCCACCGTGGGGGGAACCAGCAAAGCCGCGTCATAGCCCAGCGCCGCCAAGCCGATAGCGTCGGAAGGCCGGTTTTCGGCGAAGCCGCGGATAAGCTCCCTGGCCGCGTCGAAACGGCTGCGGCCGTTCATGTCTATCCCCGCCATGCTGGGGCTGATGTCCAGCACGAAGAGAATATCCATCCCCCGGTTGAGCCAGACCCTTTCCACGGACTTGCTCACCGGCCCCGCCGCGGCGATAAAGAGGAGCAGCGCCCCGGAAATTTCAAGCCCCTTAAGGATTTTGAGCGGAAGCCCGCCCCGGAAGGGGACTTTGAAGGGAAGGCCGCCCGGCGCTCCCAGGGGGATCCTGAGGACAAAAAGGCCGCGGAACAGGCGGGGAATAAAAACCGCCAGGGGAACAAAAACGAGACCCAGGGCCAGTATCGCCGGATACTCGAAACCGATGTTCATCCCGTCCTTCCCCGCAGGGCGTTTCCCAGGCTCCCGGTAAAGCTCCGCAGCTCGTCCAGGACGCCGGCTATATCGGCGCTTCCCGGTTTTTCCCCGCTGTAGCGCAGCCGGTCCAGGTTGCGGAAAAAAGGCCCCAGGGAGGCCCCGCCCAGTTCCGCCGCCGGGGCAGGAGGCGCCGCCCGATCCTCCCCCGCCGTTTTCCCCGTCCCGGCGGCGTTGCCGGCGGGATTCGGGGGAAACAGAGGCGGCAGGGCGAAGAATTCCCCCGCGCTCATGGCCAGGCAGTTGTACCCGGTAAAAGAGCCTAAAAAGTTCCTGAATTCGGCGGAAACGAGACCCAGCACGGCCTGGTAGTCCCCGCCCTCGGCAAGTCTTTGCCTGAACCGGCGCTCCGCTCTTCCCATCAGGGCCACGAGCCGCCGCTTCCGCCGTATTTCCAGAATACCCCCCAGGTTCTTCCTGGCCCAGAAGCTTCCCCCGATTCCCCCCAGGAAGAGGAAAATGATCCCCAGGGCCGTACCAAAAATGAGCGGCATGGTGCCTGGCGCGGCCAGGGGAAGGGCGGGCCCGGAGAGAACCAGCGCGTCTTTTCCGGGGCCCAGGATGGAAGCGATATCCAGCCGGAGGCCCTCAATCCCCCCGCCGCCGGCCAGGGGCAGGGGGGGTATCTCAAGGAGGCCCGGGGCGTAGGGGGTAAAATCCACCAGCAGCCGGGGCGCGCCGGAAACCCCTCCCGGCTCCCGGTCTCCCCGGCGGTAATCCAGTTCCAGCCGGTGTATGTGGATATCCTTTCGCCGGGGCAGCTTCGCCGGGTCTTCCAGGATAAAGGGGGCTGTCCCGGCAAATTCCGCCCCCAGGTGGATCACCAGCCGGGCCCGGTCTCCCACGTAGACGGTTTCGGGTGTCAGATAAAATTCTGTCCGGGGCTTTGCCCTCGGCCTTGTCTGTCTGGAAACCTCCTGGGCCGCCCCGGGGGAGCACAAAAGGGAAAAGAGAAAGAGAAAAAGCGGCAGGTTCCGGGGCTTCACCGCGATCCCCCGCCGGCGCCGTATCGTAGGCCGGGGCGGCGGCCCCGGGTCCCGCGCTCCCCCCGACCGCCGAAGAAACGCTTTAAAACCGCTCCGGCGTCCTCCCCGGTGGAGAGGGGGAGACAGGCGGCCCCGGAACGGCGGCAGACCGTTTCCAGCCACTTGCCCCGGTCTTCGTGCCAGCGGGACCAGGCGGAAAGAAAGGCCGGGGAACCGGAAGAGGCGTGGATTTTCAGCCCCGTCTCCGGATCCTCCAGGGGGACGAGCCCCATGGGGGGAAATTCCCTGTCCAGGGGATTGTTTATCCCCACAGCCACCACGTCGTGTTTCCGGGCCAGATCTTCCAGAGGCCCCTCCCAGCCCGCGGCGTAGAAGTCGGAAATCACCGCCACCAGGCTCCGCCGCTTGAGGAGCCTTCCCGCGCCGGCCAGGGCCATGGCCAGATCGCTGCCCCGGGCCTCGGCCCGGCAGGCGGCGCGGACGGCGATGGCGCCGCCCAGGATACCCATCACGTGCCGCCGGCCCTTCCTGGGGGGGTAGACCCGGTCAAGGCCCCGGTCAAAGAAAAGCGCCCCCACCCGCTGTCCCGCCTCCTCGGCGGAAAAGGCCAGAAGGGCCAGGGTCAGGCAGGCCTGTTCGTAAGGGTTTAAGGGCCCGGCGGCCACGGAATGCATGGAAGGGGAGATGTCCAGGACGAGAAACACCGTAAGTTCCCGTTCTTCCCGGAACATCTTCACGTAGGGCTCGCCAAAACGGGCGCTTACGTTCCAGTCGATAAGCCGGGCGTCGTCGCCGGCCTGGTAATGCCGGGCCTCGTCGAATTCGATGCCCTGGCCTTTGAACACCGAACGGTAATCCCCGGCCAGAAGTTCCTCGGCCAGGCCGCTTGAGACTATGGGAAAGGAGCTTATCCGGCGCAGCAGTTCCCGGCGATCCATGGGCTTGTCAGGGGATGGGCACAAAGGCCAGAAGCCGGGAGATCACCGTGTCCGCGTCCATGCCGTCGGCCTCGGCTTCGTAGGAGAGGACTATCCGATGCCGCAGTACCGGATAGGCGGCGGCTTTTACATCGTCGGGGGTGACGTAGGACCGGCCCGCGAAAAGGGCCAGCATCCGGGATATCCGGTGAAGGGCGATGGTCCCCCGGGGGGAGGCGCCGAAAGCGATATACCGGTATATCCCTTCCCCGCCTCCCGCGGTATGGGGGGATTGGGAGGGCCCCGGGTGGCCCCAGGCCGGGGCCGGAGCCTGCCGGGAAGGGGGCCGGGTAGCGGTAACCGCCGAAACCATGTAGCGTTCTATCCCCTGATCCACCCGTACCCCCTCCGCCGCGGAACGGAGCAGGGCCAGGGCCTCCCGGTTCAGCACCGGCATCAGGGGGCTTTCGGCCCGGCTCGCCCAGGCCCGGCGGAGGATGCCCATCTCCTCCTCCGGGCTGGGGTAGCTTACCAGGAGCTTGAGGAGGAAACGGTCCAGTTCCGCCTCGGGCAGGGCGTAGGTTCCCTCGTGTTCGATGGGGTTTTCCGTGGCCAGCACGAAGAAAGGATCCGGCAGCGGGTAGCTCTGTTCCCCGATGGTTACCTGTTTTTCCTCCATGGCCTCAAGCAGGGCGGACTGAACCTTGGCGGGCGCTCGGTTGATCTCGTCCGCCAGAACCACGTTGGCAAAAACCGGGCCCCGGCGCACCGAAAAGGCCCCCGCGGCCTGTTCCCATATCATGGTTCCCGTCAAATCGGCGGGAAGCAGATCCGGGGTAAACTGGATCCGCTTAAAGAGAAGCCCGGTGATCTCCGCCAGGCTTTTCACCGCCATGGTCTTGGCCAATCCCGGCACCCCTTCCAGAAGGATGTGCCCCCCGGCGACCAGGGCGGCAAGGAGGCCGTCGATCATCTCCCGCTGGCCGATCACCCGCTTCGCCAGTTCCGCCCGGCAGGAATCGGCGAGCTCCGCCGCCCGGTCAACAAGGTTTTGGTCCATAAAGATTATTGTAGCAGGAAGCCGTTGACTAAGAAAGACGTTTTCATGATGATAAAAGCCATGCAATCCCCCGTAGACGAACTCAACTCGGCGTTGGAAGGCACCATTGTGTCCCGGCTCCTCTCCCCTCTGGGGCGGCGTTTTTATTTCCCCCGGGGTATCATAGCCCAGTCCGCGGAGGCGAAAGCGTCCGCCAAACTGGCCAACGGTACCATCGGCATGGCTTTCAAGGACGGCCGGCCCCTCATCCTCTCCGCCATCAGCGACGCCCTCCCCAGCCTGAGCCCGGAGGAATCGGTGATCTACGCTCCCACGGCGGGGATAGAGAAGGTCCGGGCCGTATGGAAGGACATGATCACCAGGAAAAACCCCTCGGTGGACCCGGCGAAAATATCCCTCCCGGTGGTGGTTCCCGGCCTGACCGCCGGGCTTTCCTACACGGCGGATATGTTCTTTGGCCGGGGGGACGTACTTATCGCCAGCGATCCCTGCTGGGACAACTACGGGCTTATCTTCAACATCCGGCGGGGCAGCGAAGTCCGGGAGGTTCCCTTTTTCGGAAAGGGAAAGGGCCTCAACCTGGACTCCATCAGGGAGGCGGTACGGGAGCAGGCCGGGACCGGGTCGGTACGGATTCTCCTTAACTTCCCCAACAACCCCTCGGGCTATTCCCCCACCAAGGAGGAAGAAGACGCCCTGGTAAAGATACTCCGGGACGCGGCCGATGGCGGCGCGGACGTGCTGGTGATCTGCGACGACGCCTACTTCGGCCTCTTTTACGAGGACGATGTGGGCAAGGAATCCCCCTTCGTCCCCTTCTCCACCATCCATGCCCGGATCCTGGCGATCAAGATAGACGGCCCCATCAAGGAAGACTACCTCTGGGGGATACGCCTGGGTTTTGTTACCTACGCCTGCCGCAGCCTCAACGAGACCCACCACGAAGCCCTGATCCGCAAGCTTATGGGGGCCATCCGTTCCTCGGTTTCCTGCGCCAATACCCCGGCCCAGAACCTCATGCTCCGGGCCATGGACGATCCCCGCACCCCCGGTGAGAAGGACCAGTTTCTGAACATGATGAAGGGGCGTTACCGGCGGGTCAAAGCCTTTATCCGGAACAACCCCGAACACCCGATCCTCAAGCCCCTGCCTTTCAATTCCGGGTACTTCATGTGCTTCCGCTGCGACGGCCTCTCCGCCGAAGCCCTCCGCCAGGAACTGCTCTACAGACAGGGCATCGGAACCATCTCCCTGGAGGATCGTTACCTCCGTATCGCTTTCGCCGGAATCGACGAGGATAAAATAGACCGGGTTTACCGGATCATCTACGACACGGCGGCAAAGATGGCGGCGGGCTGATTTTTCATGGCGGGAACGGCCTGGTTTAAGAGAGGCTTCCCCAAAACGCCGTTTTTTGGGAAAGCCGCCGCGGGTTTCAGGATGCGTGGTTTTACCGGGGCCCTGGGTTTATGCCTAATCCTGGGAACTCTTTCGCTCCTTTCATGCGGGACGGGGAACAAAACCGCCACCCTCTGGACCGACCGGAGCGATTTCGCCATCTACGCTGACTATTTCAACTCCGCCCAGGATTCTTACAAGGTAGAGGTTCGTTATTTCGACTCTCTCGCCCAGGAACTTACCCGGACCTCCGTGTACCCGGACATCGCGGCCGGAAGCTGGCTTAAAAGCGCCGCAACCCGGTCCCTGTTTCTCCCCCTGGAAAGGCTTTTTAAAAAAGAGACCCTTTCGGCGGAGGATTTTTACCCCCGCCTCCTGGCCCTGGGAAAGATCGAGGATCGGCAGTACCTTCTGCCGGTAGCCTTTAACATCCCCGCCCTGATCCTCGCCAGGGAAAACGGGAACCTTCTATCCAATCCGTTTACCATCGGCCTTGAGGAGATAAAAGAGCTGGGGAAAAAATTTAACGCCGAAGCGAACGGAACCTATACCCGGATGGGCTTCTCCCCCGCCTGGGAAGACGAGTTTCTCTTTATCGCCGCCCGGCTTTTCAATATTGATTTCCGGGAGGCCTCCCCTCTGGCCTGGAACACGGCGGCCCTGGATGAAGCTACCGGCTATCTGCGGAACTGGATCGGCCAGGCCAACGGCAGCATCCGGCAGCTTGAGGATTTTACCTTCAAGTACTTTTTCGAGCCTCCGGCCAAGCTGGTCTTATCGGGCAGGATACTCTTTGCCTATATGGAAAGCGACGAATTCTTTACCCTGGCGGAAGATCGGCGTTCCAGCCTTGACTTCCGGTGGATCGCGGAAAGGAACAGTATCCCCATGCAGGAAGATACGGTGTACTACGGGATCTGCAAAAACGGGCCTTCCCAAAAGGCCGCCGAAGCCTTTACCGGCTGGTTCTTCCGGATGGAAACCCAGCGGCGGCTCCTGGAACTGAGCCGGGACAAACGGATGAACGAGACCCTTTTCGGCGTATGCGGGGGCTTTTCCGCCCTCCGGGCGGTGACCGAGCAGATCTTCCCCCGGTTTTACCCCGGTCTCCTGGGCCACATGCCCCCGGAAGAATTCCTCTCCCCCCCAAACGTCCTGCCCCGGAACTGGAATTCCCTCAAGGAACGGGCCATCCTCCCCTACCTCCACGACTCTATCCGCTCGGAAGACGAAGGCGTTCCGCTGGAAAGACGGATCGGCGACTGGTCCCGGCTTAACCGGGAATAGAATCAGCCCAAAATATCCCCGCACATCTGTTCAAGATAATTCGGGTCGTCCATAAAGTAAACGCCACAGGCGTTGTAATCTTTTTCGGTAAAACGCCCCTCGCCCAGATCGCTGAACCGGCTGGGGCTGAGGATGTAGGAGTGTAATTTTACGGTAAGCCTTCGTTGTTTAAATACTCTTTGAACTGCTCCATGTAGTTCGCTTTTACGCCGAAAATATTAAGGGTCTCCAGGTACCGGATAAAATCCGGCGCTTTAAGGCCCGGGTTCCGGTTCTTCAGCGCGTTCGTGCGCCGGGGCATTTTCTTGTAACCCCAGAGCCTGACCCCCCTGCCGAAAAGCTGGATGATCTCCGAGCCTTCGCTCTGTCCCGCGTACATAAGCCCCACCGGGGACACGCGGTAACAGTTCCAGCCGGCGCTAAACTTCTTTGAGCCGATAAGGATATTGATGGACGATTCCGGCTTTTAAATGTCCGCGAAGGGGGAGGCGCCGAACTGCCGCCTGCCGGTGACAAGGTTTTATGCGTGTATGGGTACGATCCTTCTTCTTATTAGCTACCCCCTTTCTCTGTACTAAACTTGACCCACAAATTTTAAGTTCATGCTATAATAGTCCCCATACGGGCCAAAGGCTCGGGGAGGGGATATGGCAGCACGCACGGAATTTAACATGGGCGCGGAATTTGCCGGTCTGGATTTTCATTCCGTCCGGCTGGAGGATCGGTTTATCAGGGCCATGGAAACCCTGATGAAACAGCCGGATACATCAATCTGGGGGGCAAGCGGGAACCGGGCCGAGGCTAAAGCCATTTACCGGATGCTGGGCAATGAAAACTTTGACAGGGAAGAGATTATCAGAGCACACCGGGAAGGGACTGTCAGGCGGATGAGTGACTATGGCGGTACGGTACTGGCAGTCCAGGATACGACAGGGGTAAATTACAACACCCATCTGAAAACCGAGGGGATAGGGTATATCAGCGATAAGACTTTGGGGGTCAATATCCATAGTTGCCTGGCAGTGACCGCCGAGGGGCTGGTACTGGGGCTTTTGGACCAGTCAGGCTATAACCGTCCGGAGGCGAAGGATGAGTCGGCAAGTCACGACAGCAAAAAGGTACGGCCGATAGAGGAGAAAGAGAGTTTCCGGTGGCTGGAGACGCTGGAGCGAAGCATGGCGGATATTCCCGAGGGGGTCAGGGTGATAACGGTCTGTGACCGGGAAGGGGATATGTATGAGCTATTTGCCAAGGCAGAAGGGCTGGAAGAACCGTTTCTGATACGGATAGTACAGAACCGGATGACGGTGGAGAACAAGCGGATCTTGGATGAGATACGGAAGAAGAGGAGTCAGGGACGGGTGGGGGTGAGTATACCGCGGGACAGCCGGAGTGGTATACCCGAACGGGAAGCGGTTTTACAACTGAGGTATGACCGGTTTACGGTAAAGCGGCCGCATATCCTCAACCCGGTCAAGACCCTGCCTGAGTCAATCGAAGTATCTGTTATCTATGTGAAAGAGGAACAGCCGCCGAAAGGGAAGGAGCCGGTAGAATGGTTTCTGATGACCGGTGAAGAGGTAAACAGCGTAGAAGAAGCCTATGAATATGTCGGGTATTATATGCAACGGTGGAAGATAGAACGGTTTCATTACGTGCTGAAGAGTGGGTGTTGCGTAGAGGAGCTGCAAGAGAGGAGCATAGACAGGACGACGAGCCTTATTCTGATGTATTCAATCATCGCGGTGATGATATTGAACATGACCTATATGGGGCGGCTTACACCTGAGTTGCCCTGTTCTGTGATATTGGGAGAAGAGGAGTGGAAATTGCTGTATTGTGTAGCGAACAAGACAAAGAAGGGGCCGAAGAAGCCTTATACGGTGAAGGAGGCGATAGAATATCTTGGAAGGCTGGGAGGGCCGAAGAGGGCGCCTAGTGATGGGCCGCCGGGAGTGAAGACGATATGGATAGGTCTTATGAAATTACATATTCTGTTGGCATACCGGGAGTATCTCGTGTGAATCTGTGGGTCAAGTTTAGTCCGAAGCGGAGGGGGCGGCCTTTGCCGGCATCGGCCCGCCCGGTCTGAAAGACGGGGCGGGTATTACAGAGGTACAAGCGGCGGGTTGCATTTCAGGCCGTCCTGACAGGGACGGTT
>JAITQR010000160.1 GCA_031288815.1 Treponema sp. | reverse complement strand
TTTGGGCTTTAGGGTTTGTTTGTCCGGATATGAAGCCGTTGCAGGCGGCGGCAAGCCCTTCTCGAGCCACTGGTGAACCACCAGCAGAGCCTCATCCCGGTTGTTTTTGCCTGTTGATCGACCAGGCAGACGTTTTTTCGAAGTCGGATCGCAGAAGCGGACATAATATATCCCCGCCCTCTGATAGAAAGAAAACTGACGCATACACGCTCCCCGTAGCTGGCTACAGCGGCCAGGCTACATTCCAAGAAGTTTTTTTACGCCAGTTTTCTGGTAGTATCAGTAATTCGTTATAATATAACGAATTACTGTAGGCGCCGAGCAGAATCGAACTGCTGCATAACGGTTTTGCAGACCGCTCCCTTACCGCTTGGGTACGGCGCCGTAGGATTTACCCATTTAATATAGCACAAAGGAACGGGCCTTGTCTAGTTGCGATCGGACATACCGGCCCGGTCATGGTTGCCGGGGGAACCGTCCGCCCTAGTTCTTCCCCTTGTCGTAGGGTTGGCCGGAGGCCCGGGGGGCGTAGTCTTTGCCGCTAAAGACCACCAGGGTAACCAGGGTGATGAAGTAGGGGAGGGCGCTGAAAAGCTCCGAGGGCAGGAACTTGAGGGAGTCGATGTTTGTGGCGTTTACCGCCAGGGTCATGGCGGTACCGAAAAGGAAGGACGAGCCGAGGATCCCCAGGGGAAGCCAGCGGCCAAAGGAAACCGCGGCCAGGGCGATAAAACCTTTTCCGTTGATGGTGTTAAAGGCGAATTCGGTGGTCTGGGTAAGAACAAGACAGGCCCCGGCAAGGCCGGCCAGGGCGCCGGAGACGAGAACCGCGATATAGCGGATCTTTATCACGTCCACCCCCACCGAGGCCAGGGCCTGGGGATGCTCTCCCGCGGCCCGGAGGCGGAGGCCCCAGGGGCGCTTGTAGAGCATGAACCAGGCCAGGAAAAGGATGATCAGGGCTATCCAGACCGTGGGATAGACGCCGAAAAATCCGGGCATACCCATTTTGAAATTAGCCCGCTTCTGGTTAAAGAGGATCTGGCAGAAGAAGACCGTAATGCCGTTGGCCAGAAGGTTTATCCCGGTACCGGACACTACCTGATCCGCCCGGAGGGTGACAGAGGCGAAAGCGTGGATGAGGGAAAAAAGGCAGCCCATAAAGGCGGCCAGAAGGCAGGCCAGGGGTATGGAAAAACCCACCCTCCCTTCCAGCAGGGCATGGGTTGCCGCGGCGGTCATGGCGCCTACGGCCATAAGACCCTCCAGGGCGATGTTGACCACGCCGGATCGCTCGCAGATCATCCCGCCGGTGGCGGCGATAAGGATGGGGGAAACGATCATAAGGACCGAGGGCGTCATGTTTATCAGGATCCTGAAGAAATCGATCATCACAGGGCTCCTCGTTTGGCTTTTTCTTTCATCTGCCATTCTATCAGGATCTTTACCCCTGCCCGGAGGGAAATAAACACCACAATGACACCGGAAATTATCGAGGTTATTTCGTCGGGGATGCGGCGGGACTGCATGAGGGGCTGGGCGGATTTGAGCATTCCAAAGAGGAGCCCCGAAAGAGCCGTTCCCCAGGCGGTGCTGTTCCCCACCAGGGCTACGGCTATGCCGTCAAAACCGTAGCCGTCCTGGGCGGCGAGGACGCGGCCGTAGGAAAAGCTCCCCAGGGAGACTACGGCCCCGGCAAGACCCGCGAAAGCGCCGGCGATAGCCATGGCGGCGGTGATATTGGCGTTTACGTTGATGCCCCCGTAACGGGCCGCCTCTTTGTTAAAGCCCGTAGCCCGCAGGGAGTAACCCAGCCGGGTCTTGCCCATGATGATCCAGAAAAAGAAAACCGCCCCGGCGCCGAGGAATAAACCGTAGTTTAGCCGGGACTGGTTGGTTATCGCGGTGAGGAAAGCGCTTGAAAGCCGGGCGCTTACCGGGAAATCCGGGGTTCTAAAGGTATTGGCCCCGGGAATTTTCATGGTTAACATCCTGGAGAGGTACAGGGCGATATAATTCATCATGATGGTGGCCACTACCTCGGACACGTTTGACCGGGCCTTGAGGTAGCCCACTATGCCGCCCCAGGCGGCGCCCGCGGCAAGGGCCGCCAGAACAGCCAGCACCCAGTGGAGAACCGGTACCGGGGGGAACAGAAGGGCCACGAACTGGGCGGCGGTAAGGCCGACGATGTACTGGCCTTCCGCCCCGATATTGAACAGGCCGGTTCTGGCGGCAAAGGCCATGGAGAATCCGCAGAGGATCAGGGGCATGGAGCCTACCAGCCATTCCCCGATGTAATACACATTGCGGGTATGGCGCTGGAGGTTGTATCCCGTAACCACCTGAACAATGGCCGAGTAGATCCCCGAAGGGTTTCTCCCCACGGCGATTACCATGAGGGAGGCTACCAGAAAGCCAAGAACAACCACCGCCACGGAGACAAGGCCGTCGGAACCGGTGAATACTTCGAGAAGCTTCCCGCGCCAGGAAAAAGCGGCCTTTTCGCCGGGCCCTTTGTTCGGATCAGGCATGAACTCCCCCCATCATGGCGCCTATACGCCGTTCATCCGCCTCGGCGGCGTCTACCACCCCTACCACGGAACCCTTGGAAATGGCGGCGATACGGTCGCAAAGGCCGAGAATCTCGTCCAATTCAAAGGAAACCAGGAGTACCGCCCGGCCCTTGTCCCGTTCCTCAAGGATACGCCGGTGTATGTACTCAATGGCCCCCACATCGAGACCCCGGGTGGGCTGGGAAACGATGAGAAGTTCAGGAGAAAGATCTATCTCCCTGGCGATAACCACTTTCTGCTGGTTGCCCCCGGACATGGATCGGGCCGGGGTGGCGGGCCCGTTCGCGGCGCGGATGTCAAAATCGGCGATCAGTTCCCCCGCGTGAATTACGATGGCGGGGAACCGGAGAAAGCCCGCCCTGTTGGAAAAAGGCTGACGGCGGTAGCTTTTCAGTATCAGGTTTTCGTCCAGGCGGAATTCCAGAACCAGCCCGTGGCGGTGCCGGTCCTCCGGAACCAGGCCGACGCCGTTTTCGTTGCGGGTCCTGATGCTCTCCCGGGAGATGTCCCTTCCTTTCAGATATATGCTGCCCGATTTTACCGGGAGGAGGCCGGAAATAGCGGCCACCAGTTCCGATTGCCCGTTTCCGTCCACCCCGGCCACGCCCACCACTTCCCCGGCCCGGACTTCCAGGGACAGATTCCGCACCGCCGCCACACCCCGGGAGCCAATCACCGTAAGGCCGTCGATTTTGAGGACAAGCTCCCCCGGTTCCGCGGGTTTCTTGTCGATACGGAAATTCACCGCCCGGCCCACCATCATTTCGGCAAGTTCCTGTTCGCCGGTTTCCGCCACATTCACGGTGGCGATGTACTTCCCCCGGCGCAGTATGGTGCAGCGGTCGGCGGCGGCCTTGATTTCCCGGAGCTTGTGGGTGATAAGGAGGATCGTCTTCCCCTCGCTTTTGAGGCGGCGGAGGATCTCCAGCAGTTCGTCGATTTCCTGGGGGGTGAGTACCGCGGTAGGCTCGTCGAAGATCAGGATATCCGCGTTCCGGTAGAGGATCTTGAGGATCTCCACCCGCTGCTGCATCCCCACGGTAATATCCTCGATGCGGGCTTTGGGATCAACCGCGAGGCCGTAGGCCCCGGATAGTTCGGCCACCCGTTTTTCCGCCGCGCGGATATCGAGATTGCCGGTTTTACCGGAAGGCTCCCGGCCCAGAACGATATTTTCGGTTACCGTAAAGTTGTGGATCAGCTTGAAGTGCTGATGAACCATGCCGATCCGCAAGGCGGCGGCATCGTTGGGGCTGCGGATCTTTACCTCCTGACCCCTGATCCTGATGCTGCCGCCGTCGGGCTCGTAAAGGCCGAACAGAACCGACATGAGGGTGGACTTACCCGCGCCGTTTTCCCCCAGGAGGGCGTGAATCTCCCCCTCCTGAACCTGCAAGTTTACCCGGTCGTTCGCCACGATCCCGGGAAAAACCTTGGTAACAGCTAGCATCTCAATGGCGGGTACGGCCATTTGTTCCTCGCTATCAGTCGTCGATGGCTTTCAGATCCTGGGGGAAGCCGGGAAGCCGCTTGGCTTCGGCGTAGGTAGGGGCGATTTTGATCTCCCCGCTGACGATTCTCCCCTTAATCGCCTCAAGCTGGGTAACAATGTCCTGGCCCAGGGCCTTGTTGGTGGTAGAGTAACCCACCCCGTCGGCCTTCATGTCGAAGGTGATAATCTCCCCCTTAAAGGTGTTGTTTTTTATCGCGTTCAGCGCGTAAACCAGGCTGGCTTCAACCCGTTTTATCATGGAGGTGAGTACCGCCGAATCGCTGGCGTTGTAGAGCCCTTCCTCGTGCTGATCCGAATCCACGCCGATAGCCCACACGTTTCTCCCCGCAATCCGGTACTCTTTGGCCTGGGCGATGGTTCCGTTCCCGCTGCCCCCGGCGGCGGAGTAAATGGCGTAGACCCCGTTGTCGTACCAGTTTTTCGCCTGAGTCTTGGCAAGGGCGGGCTCTCCCCAGCTGTTCACGTAGTAATCAAGGATTTTGGCGTTGGGAAGCACCGAAAGAACCCCCTGTATATAGCCCACCTCGAATTTGGTGATGGTCTTGCCGGGAATTCCCCCGATAAAGCCGAACTGGGGGTCGGCGATGCCGTCGGCTTTGGCCTTGAGGGCCGCGGCGGCCCCCGCCAGGAAAGAACCCTCGTGTTCCGCGAAGATCGCGTTAAGCACATTGGGAAGCCCTACCCAGTCCACATCCACGATCATGTACTTCTGGTTTGGGTTTCCCTTGGCCACCTCGGCGAGAGCGTCGGCGAAGGTAAAACCGGTGGTAACGATAAGATCGTAGCCCTCGTCGGTGGCCTGCCGGATATTGGGAATATACATATCCTGGGTTTGGGCGGTAACCACGTCGTAAGACGTTCCCCGCTGGCGGGTGTTCTGCCAAGTATCCCCGTAGAATTCCAGAATCCCCCGCCAGGCCGCGGCGTTGAAGGATTTGTCGTCAATACCGGTGGCGTCGGTCAGGAGCCGTACCGTAATACCACTCTGTTGGCCTCCGTCAGAGGGAGCGGGACTCTCCTTCGGGCCCCCGCCAAAGCCCGCCACGACCAAAGAACCGATAACAAAGGCTACCACGGCCAAAGAACCGATAATAATTGCCGTCAAAACCTTTCTTTTCATTTTGCTTCTCCTGATTTAACAAAAATTGAGTCGTCTCGTCCTGTTCCGGCATGACCTGCCCTGGAACAGCTTCCTTGCTTTTTTCTTTGATTGGGGAAAGGATAACAAAAAACGTTTCTTTTGGACAAGGGGAAGCTTTGCGCTCCCCGGCAGCCCGGATCACCCAAGGGTTTACCGTTTCCGGCTCAAAAAACCCCGCCGGCGCGGCAGATTCCCCGTTCTCCCCGGCCAAGCGGCCGGGAGGAGTGTATTTTGACCGGAAATTACGCTGTTTTAATGCCTGATATATCAAATATGCCCCGCCTATTGGGCCAATCAGGCGGTTTTTTGCCGCGTTTTACGTATTAACCATCCGGCGGTTGCATTTGTGAGGGATTTAAAATACTCTTAACGTAAATTTTTTGGGATTAGGAGGTGTTTTATGAAACTCAAATTACGGCTTACGCTGATTACGCTAATACTGCTTACCGTGGCGGTACTCGGAGTGTCGGTTGTTTTGCTTATCCGGGCGCGGGACCTCCAAACCCAGTCGGCCTTCTCCCATTTGGAGGAACTAACCGGCAGGTACTCTATAACAATGCAGAACCGCTACGAGAATTATCTATCCGCGGCCAAGACCGTGGCCAATATTATGGACTCTTACAGGGGAGTTCCGGCCGAGGAACGCCGGATCCGTTACGACAATACCCTGCTGTCCATCATGGAATCCAACCCCAATTTTATGGGGATGTTTTCCATCTGGAAGCCCGATGCCATCGACGGCAGAGACGCGGATTATATTAACGATCCGGGAACCGATTCCACAGGCAGGTATATGCCCTGGTATACCCGCGGGTCGGGAACCCTTGAAAAACGATCCCTGTCGGAGTATGACTACTATGGGGAGGTTAGCGCGAACATAGACAAGGCCGAGCCGGTAATAAGCAATCCCTATTTTACGACTGTAGCCGGGAAAAAGATCCTTTCCACACGGCTCTGTTACCCCATCATCACCGGAAACGGCATTGTGGGAAGGGTGGGGATTATGGTGGATCTTTCCTCGTCTTCCGATACCATCGCCCAGATACAGCCATACGGAACCGGACGGGCGGTTATGTACGCCAATGACGGAACGATTACGGCCTCTTACGATCCTACCAGGGTAGGGGAGAAGATAACCGATTCCGCTTCGATTAGTGTACTTGGCCAGAGGGCGGTGGATGATACTCTGGGAACCCTGAAGTCCGGCAAACCGAATTCGGGGCAAAACCACGGGCGTATCTTTGAAAGCTATCCCTTTTATGTCGGAGACGTGACAACCGCCTGGACAATTCTTTCCTCGGTTCCGGAAGATGATGTATTCGCGGCGGTGAACCAGCTTACCCGGATCGCCATTATTATCATAGTCAGCGCCCTTATCATCGCCGGGGTGATAATATTCTTCGTCGCCGGTTCCATCGCTAAGCCTATTGTCCACGTGGCCCTTACCCTCAAGGACATATCCGAAGGGGAGGGGGACCTGACCAAGACTCTTGAAGTGCACTCCAAGGACGAAATCGGCGACCTGGCCCACTACTTCAACTTGACCCTGGACAAGATCAAGGCCCTGATCGTTATCATCAAACAACAGGCCGTGGCCCTTTTCGACATCGGCAACGAGCTTGCCAGCAACATGACCGAAACCGCCGCGGCCATCAACGAGATAACCAGCAACATCCAGAACATCAAAGGCCGGGCTATCAACCAGAGCGCCAGCGTTACCGAAACCAACGCCACCATGGAACAGATCAGGGTGAATATCGACAAACTCAACGACAACGTGGAAAAGCAGACCTCCAGTGTCTCCAAATCGTCCAGCGCCATTGAGGAAATGATCGCCAATATCCAGTCCGTGACTACCACTCTGAACAAAAACACCGAGAGGGTGAAAGATCTGCTTGACTCCTCGGAGGTGGGCCGCACGGGTCTCCAGGAAGTCGCCACGGATATTCAGGAAATCGCCCGGGAATCGGAGGGGCTTTTGGAGATCAACGCGGTAATGGAGAACATTGCCAGTCAGACAAACCTCCTGTCCATGAACGCCGCCATTGAGGCCGCCCACGCCGGGGAGGCGGGAAAAGGTTTTGCCGTGGTGGCGGACGAGATCCGGAAGCTCGCGGAGTCAAGCGGGGAACAGTCGAAGACCATCAGCACGGTTCTCAAGAAGATCAAAGACTCCATCGACAAGATCACCAAGTCCACGGATAACGTGCTGAATAAGTTCGAGGCCATCGACGGCGGGGTTAAAACGGTTTCCGAGCAAACCGAAAATATCCGGAACGCCATGGAAGAGCAGAATGTGGGAAGCCAGCAGATTCTGGAGGTAATCGGGCAGCTTAACGACATCACCGGGATGGTCAAAAACGGCTCCGATGAGATGCTGGAAGGAAGCAGGGAAGTTATCACCGAGGGGAAGAACCTGGAAATGGTGACCCAGGAGATAACCAACGGGATGAACGAGATGGCCACCGGGGCGGAACAGATCAACGTGGCGGTGGACCGGGTAAACGAGATAAGCGGCCAGAACAAGGAAAAAATCGACATCCTGGTCCAGGAAGTTTCCCGGTTCAAAGTTGAGTAAATATTGAGCCGCCGCCGTTACACAGGCGGAGTCGTTAACTGTCTTCCGGTCTTCAAGCCGGATCGCCCAGGGCCTGCATGGCCCGATCCACCCGGGCCAGGGATTTTGCCGTTCCCAGGATACGGAGGCTTCCGAAGAGGGGGGGGCTTACCCGCGCCCCGGTGATGGCCACCCGCAGGGGCATCATCAGGTCTCCCAGCTTTACCCCGTTTTTTTCCGCGTAGATTTTTACCAGGCTTTCCGCGGCGCCGTCGTCCGGGGCTTCCGCCAGGGGCTGAACCAGTTCCCGGCCCCGCCGCAGTAAGGCCGCGGTTTCCTCCCGGTTCGCCTTTTTGGGAAAGAATTCCTCCGGGGGGGGAAGGGGAGGCTCGG
>JAITQR010000126.1 GCA_031288815.1 Treponema sp. | reverse complement strand
CCCAACGTGGGAAAGTCCACCATCTTTTCCGCCCTCAGCGGGGCGGCTGCGGAGGCGGCGAATTACCCCTTCTGCACTATCAATCCCAATGTGGGAATCGTGAATGTCCCGGACCAGCGGCTCCTCAGGCTGAGCGGAATTTTTAAGCCCCAGCGGACCATCCCCGCCACGGTTGAATTTGTGGATATCGCGGGGATCGTGAAGGGCGCTTCCAAAGGCGAAGGGCTGGGGAACCAGTTTCTCTCCCATATTCGGGAGGTGGGGATGATCGCCCAGGTGGTCCGCTGTTTTGACGATCCCGGCATCATCCACGTGAACAACAAGGTGGATCCCGAATCGGACATGGAGACTGTCGGCATCGAGCTTGCCCTGGCGGATCTGGATACCCTGGCCAGACGCCGGGAGCGGGCCGAGCGGGCCCTAAAGGTTCAGGCCAAGGGGGAGCAGAAAGCCGCGGAGATAACGCTTTCCGCCCTGGATAAGATAGGCCCGGCCCTGGAGAAGGGCGGGCCCGTCCGCGCCGTGGATCTGAGCGAGGATGAAAAAGCCGCCGTCTACGACTGTCATTTTATCACCGCCAAGCCCCAGCTCTACGTGTGCAACGTAGACGAGGAAGTTATGCGAAGCATTACGGTTATGCGGAGCGCGACAGCCAGGGGAGAAACAGCCGGGGGAGACGCGGCGGCCACGGGAAGCGTAAGAGCCGGGGGAGGCATGGCGGGGACGCCTCCGGAGGGGGCGGCTTACATTGAGGCGGTGTCAAGGCGGGCCAGGGCGGAAGCTTCGGAAGCGGTGATTATCTGCGGCAAGTTCGAGGCGGAACTGGCGGACATCGAGGATCCGGAGGAGAAAAAAGCCTTTCTGGAGGAACTTGGCATTGAGGAACCGGGGCTCCAAAGCCTTTCCAAGGCGGCCTACCGGCTCCTGGGCCTGCGTACTTTCTTTACCGCCGGGGCGGACGAGTGCCGGGCCTGGACTATCCGCGCCGGGGATACGGCCCCCAAAGCGGCCGGGGTTATCCACACGGATTTTGAGAAGGGCTTTATCAAGGCCGAAGTCTACTCCTGCGACGATATTATCCGCTACGGCACGGAGGCGAAGATCAAGGAAGCCGGCAAGTACCGGGTGGAAGGCAGGGAATACGTGGTCCAAGACGGGGATGTGATGTTCTTTAAATTCAACGTGTAGGCGGCCAAAGCGTCCGGGGCTTCCTTGGGAGACCGGGATCTCTCCGTCCGGGGTTTCACCGCCGCGGCGTCTTAGGGAACCCTAATAGTTTTGCCGCGCCCGGGGAATCACGATCATGCTGGGCCGGCGCAGGGCCTTGAGCAATTCCGCCGAGGAATAGTACCGGTTCCGGCCGACCATGCTGATCTCGTCCTGATACCGGAAACTGTTGGAGCCCCAGTCGCTGGGAATAGGATCGTGAATAATAAAATAATCCCCGTTCAGGGAGTATCCCTTAACCACGATGTAATGGCCCACCGAGTCGTTGTAGTACTTTCCGAAAAGATCCCTTCCCGGATCGGAAGGGGAGGTGTTTACCCCGTCGGTACGGAAGACAATAATGGCTATGGAGCCCGAGTCTATCACGTCCCGAATATCCTGAACCGAACGCAGGGAGACGATGCCGGCCTCGATTCCCTCTTCCCTGATAACCTTAATCAGATCCTCAAAACTGGTTCCCCCGTCTCCCTGCCAGCCCACAACCTGCCGCACGGCGGAAACAGGGTGGTATTTGCCGGTTCCCCAACTGATAGCCATGGCCGTCGCCGCGGGGCCGCAGTTGGAGGTGGTTCCCGTGTTGAACTGGGTCCGGTACCAGTTGAAGTTGGTCAGATCCGCGTCGGCGTGCATGGAAGGGATGGGGCTGACGAATACCGAGTAGTACTGTTCGCCCCGGGAAGGCTCCGACACCGTGAGGCCGTAGTAGCCGGATTTCCGGAACCTGGCCTTGGTGAGGAACTGATCCGATTCGCTCAGATCCAGGGGCGATTCCTCCACCGAGGGATACCGGGCCACCCGGATAATTTCGCCTCTTACCACAAACAGTTCATCCGGCGTGGAAAGGGTAACGAATCTCGTGGTGTTCCGCTCCGCCACCGAATCGGGATGGGGAATGTCAATATAGAGGGGGTTGGATTTGTAGATGGTTCCCGAGGCGTCCCGGGCGGTAAGCCGCACCACATAGGTCTTGGGCGTGGAATACTCGTAGCTGGGATTGGGCCGGAAACCCCGCTTGCCGTCCCCAAAATCCCATTCAAAGGACTGCAGGTTCTCCGCCGAGGGGTTAAGGACGGAAAATTGCACCGTTACCCCCGATCCGTCCATTTCCCCGTTGTTTCTGCTTTCAAACCCTATGCTTACGCTTTTCGTGTTTTTCCGGGAAGGCGCCGCGGCTTTACGGGGCTCCCCGGCCATTCGGAGCTCAGCGGCCCGGGCGTTTTGCGCGGAGGGAATGACAATAGGGGTTCCCACCCGGATACGGTCGACGTTGGTGATTTTGTTATACCAGGCCAGCACCGCCTGGGAAATATCGTAAGCGTAGGCAATCTCCGAAAGGGTTTCCCCGGGCCTGATGCGGTATTCAATATCCTCGGTCCGGTCCGTGGCCTGGCCTCCCGCGCCGGTTATGTCCTCTTCTTCCTGAAGGGTGGAAATGCTCGCCCAATCCTTGTCCTCCAGGGGAAGGACCACCTGGGAACTAAGCCAGGGAGTATCCGGGTTCTGGTAATAGGCGGCTACCTCGTCTATCTTGGAAAAAAGATTTTCCGGGGGAAGCTCCGGCGCGAAGATGGCAAAGCTGACAAGAAAAGCCGCGCCTACCAGAAAAGCGGCGGCCAGGCTCAGGGCGGCAAGCCGGGGAATCAAAGAATGGCGTCCCAGGTATTTATAAATCCGAAAAAACGGTCTTCCAATCACAATTTTACGAAATTCACTCATTTCACCCTTCCTTGTCCTTGTATCGGAAAAAAAGGGACTTCTCCTTACCTAAAGCTATCGCCGGTCCCCTGTTATGCCAGGAATTCCACAACTGTAAACTTCCTCAATAATAAATGTTGGCTTTTAAAACCACTACAATAAGTCAATTTCAAAACCCGGTTAGCGCGGACCGGAGCTCCGATGAAACCGGATTTGGAAAAACCGGCTAAAGCCACGGCTTTTCCCGGTCAAATCCAAAATCGCGCTTTCAAAACTTCGGTTTTGAAAAACTCCGGGTACAGGCTATGCTATTTTACCCGTCTTTGGTATATGTGTCCAGAAGTTTGTCGCGTTCGCGGGTAAAATCCGGAAAAATCGCCAGGGAGGCGTTTTTTACCCCAAAAACCGCGTCCGAACCGAAGCTTCGCGGCATTCCCGCCAATCGGGATTTTCGCGCCGCCGGTGACGGAAAAACCCGCCCGCCGGGGGCTCCCGGGGCGAAGGACGCCGGTCCTATTCCGCCTCAGCCGAGGCGCTGTAGGACGTTCCCGCTTCATCCCGGAAAGGAATGAATTTAACCCGCAGGCCGTTGTAGACATCCCGCCGGTTCAGGATAATCGCGCCGTCCTTGGCCACCTCTTTGGTTACCTGCATGATATACTGCCGCTGGGGAGGGCCCAGGGGCAGTACCATGATTCCCCCGGGTTTAAGCTGTTTGAGCAGCGGCGGGGGAATATGATCGATGGCGCAGGTTACGATGATCTTGTCAAAGGGGGCGTATTTTTCCCAGCCGTAGTACCCGTCCCCCAGCTTCCGGCTTATGCCGCCGTAGGAGGGGAAAGATTTTTCCAGATCCCGGTAGAGGCTGTCGGTCTCGATGTACAGGGGTTTTATAATTTCGATGGTGTACACTTCCTGGGTAAGGTAGGAGAGGATGGCCGACTGGTAGCCCGATCCGGTTCCTATCTCCAGTACCCGATCCCCGGGGCTTATGTTCAAGCTGGTGGTCATCATGGCAACCACGTCGGGATCGGTAATGGTAGCCCCGTAGCCTATGGGCAACCAGGTATCGGCGTATTCCAAACCCCGGTTCCTTGCCCGGACAAAGTGTTCCCGGGGAGCCAGCAGAAAGGCCCGTACATCCTCCGGGCGCTTGAGTTCCGAGGATTCGATGAAATTCATGGCCAGTTTATACCGTTCTTCCAGAAAACCGGGATTGTCATTCCGGTTGTTCTGCATCCAGGTAAGCCAGGCTTCCCTGGGTTCCAGGGTCATGGATTGGGCCAGGGCCGGGCCGTTGTAAGTCTTTGCCCCCGGCGAGACCTCGAAACTAAGATCGTTTTCGGGACTGGCCTCGACAGGCTCGGTTTCCTCGGATCCTTCCGCGCCGAAAAGGGCGGCGGCTTTTTCGTAACTTACCACCGGCTCCGATTGGACGGAGACCAGCGCGGGAAGGAGGAGGCCGAATGCCAGACCTATGACCATCCCGGCCGCCAGGGCGGCAACAAGGGGTGCCGGTACAAACTTTTTAGGAAATTCCACATTTATCAATCTATTTTATCCTCCCCGGCCTGTCAATTATTCGTAGGAAACGGGCCGGTCCGGCCTGTACCGCCGATTCAGCGCCGGGGCATGGCATTGGATCAGTTCGCCATGATCTTTAGTTTCCGGTTTTCTTTTCAAGGTTCTGAAAAACGGCCCGGCGGAAGCGCGACAAACCCCTAGCGCCGCCAGGAGTGAAGGGGGTTTATGCCCAGGCGGAGGAGGAAGTAGAGCCAGGCGAAACCGAAACCCGCCAGGTGGGTAAGGTGGGCGACCTGGCCGGCAAGCCCGGTAACGGAGAAGAACAGTTCCAGGGCGGTAAAGCCCAGTACCAGGACCGGGGCGCGGAGGGGAAGGATGCCCCAGACGTAAATGATCGCGTCAGGGAAAAGCACCGCGTAGGCGAGCTGCACCGCGAAGACCGCCCCGGAGGCGCCGAGGAGGATCACAAAGTAGTTGCCGGTAAGGTAATAAACGGCGAAGGAAAAGAGCCCCGCCAGAGCCCCGGTAAGCAGGTAAAAGAGGACGAACTCCCTGCTTCCCATCCACCTTTCCACCTGGGAGCCGAAGATAAAAAGGGCGAACATATTGAAAAAGATATGGCTGAACCCGGCGTGGAGGAACATGTAGGTTAAAAAAGTCCAGAAAGCATAGCCGGTTCTTACCATGGCGGGTATCATGGCGAAACGGCTGAGAATCCAGCGCTGGCCGAAGGCCTGTTCCGCGAAGAAAGCGAGGATATTAAGACCGATAAGCCACAGAACCGC
>JAITQR010000081.1 GCA_031288815.1 Treponema sp. | reverse complement strand
TAGGCCGGCGGCTTCCGGGAACCCTCCTCCAGGGCCTGGGACATGACCAGAAAACCCGCCCCCATAAGTCGCCCCACAAAGCCGGGCGAGAAATCCGCGGCGAGGCAAAAATCCTCGCTGTACCCCCCCGCCTCCAGGGCGGCGGCGACGGCGGAAGGATCGTCGCCGGGCACGATGAAGAGGTGTCCCGATTCGGTGTAAAAGGATCTTTGGGGCATGGGGGATTATAGCAGATCCGGCGGCGGTAAAGATCAAGTCCCCCGGAACCCCTGCCCGCCCCCGCCCTTTGACAGGTGTTCCCGGCCCCCTTAGAATAATCTTATGCGTATTGTCGTGGTGGGGGCGGGCAGGGTCGGTTTTTCCCTCTGCCAGCGTCTTATCCAGGAAAATCACGACGTTTCCCTTATCGAGGCCAACGAGGAGCGGGCCCGCCACGCCTCAAACCGCCTGGATTGCCTGGTGATCCACAACGAGGGAAACAACATCCGGGCCCTGGAGGAAGCGGACATCGCCAGGGCGGAAGCCCTGGTATGCGTGACCGATTCCGACGAGCTGAACATGATCATCTGCGGCCTGGCGGCTTCCCGGTATCCCAAACTGGTCAAGGTCGCCCGGGTGCGGAACGACGAGTACGTGCGGTTCCGCCGGACCGGGGTTCAGGGCGGAGGGGAGGACACGGTACTTGGCATCGATCACTTCATCCACCCCGACATAGAGGCGGCCCGCTGGGTGCTCAACGCCATCGACAGGGGCGCCCTGGGGGACGTGCTGGCCTTTCCCGAAACCCCCTACGAGCTGAGTTCCATGGAAATCGCCCCCGGAAGCCCCCTGGACGGGCTTTCCCTGATGGATTACCGGAAGGTGTACACCGGGGAAAGCCTGGTGACCATGGTGGAACGGAATGGGGCGTGCTTCCTGCCCGACGGGAACACGGCGCTTGCCGCCGGAGACCGGATCCATATTTTCGCCCCCGGAGATGAGACGGAAGAGATCTTTAAGCTGGCGGGCCGCAGCGGGCCGGCGCCCCGGAAGATCGGCATCCTGGGAGGCGGCCAGGTGGGAACCCTTATCGCCGAGGGAATTCTCTACCCGGATCGGCAGGAAGCGGATCTCGCCGCGCCTTTCGATATCCCCGCCAAAAAGAAGGGGATATTTTCGTTCCTCAAAGCCCTGGCGTCCAAGAACCTCCGCCGGGTTGTTATCATTGAACAGGATTACAATCTCTGCAAAGAGTTATCCTCCCGTTTCCCCGAAGCCCTGGTGCTTAACGAGGATATTTCCGACGAAAGCTTTGTCGCGGAAGAACGGATCAACAGCCTGGATCTGATCGTCGCGGCCACCAATTACCAGGAACTCAACATCATTACCGCGGTATACCTGAAATCCCGGGGAGTGGGCCGCGCGATTGCCATGGTTTCCGGTACGGGCTACGGGATCATCGCCCGGCAGCTTGGGGTGAACGTGGTGATTCCCATGGGCCAGGTGGTGGTGGACTCCATCCTCTCCCGCTTAATCGGGGGCGGCGTAAGAGGGGTGCACCGGATCGGCGACGGCAGCGCCGGTATTTTTGAGCTTGAAGTGGGCGAGGAAGCCCCGTCGGCGGACAAGCCGATTACCGATTTTCACCTTGGTTCCAAGGCGCTCCTGATGCTCGCCAACCGGAACGGGGATTCCTTTATCCCCCGGGGGGACTATGTTTTCAAGGCCGGGGACCGGGTAATCGTTATCGCGAAAAACGACAGCGAGAAGGAAATCGAGAAATTTTTCGGCCTAACCCTAAGCCTATGAGTCCAAGCCTATGAGCGTATCCAGAGCCGCCGGGGGCCTCAAACTCCTGGCTGTTTTTTCCGGCCTCATCGCCCTGACCATGGCCGTTCCCCTCATCGCCGCCCTGGTCCTTTCCGAAACGGAGATGATCCGGGCCTTTGCCGTTTCCATCGGGGCCATTGTCTGTATCGCGGCGCCGGCGCTGATCTTTAACAGGGGACGGAAGATACGGTTCCGCGCGTCCGACGGGTTCATCCTGGTTTTTCTCATCTGGGTAATCGCCTGTCTCGCCGGGGCCCTTCCTTTCAGGCTCTCCGGTTTTATGCCCCGCTTTACCGACGCGGTTTTTGAGGCTGTTTCGGGTTTTACCACCACCGGGATTACCCTTGCCGCCGACGTGGAGGCGCTGCCCCGCTCCCTCCTCCTCTGGCGGGCCATGACCCACTGGCTTGGCGGCATGGGTATCGTGGTTCTTACCGTGGCCCTGCTCCCCCTGATGGGCATCGGGGGTTTCCAGCTTATCAAGGCGGAAACCACCGGCCCGGAGAAGGAAAGGATAACCCCCAAGATCACCGCCACGGCGAAGATCCTCTGGCTCCTCTACATCGGTTTTACCGCGCTGCTCTGCCTCCTCCTGGCGCTGGGGGGCATGAGCTGGTTTGACGCGCTCCTTCACTCCTTTTCCACCATGGCCACCGGGGGTTTCAGTTCCCGGAACGCAGGCATCGCCGCCTGGCGGTCCCCCTTCATCGACTGGGTGTGTTTTGCCTTTATGATCCTGGCGGGCCTTAACTTCAGCCTGCTCTATCAGATCTTCCGGGGGAAACCCCGGGATATTCTCCGGAACAGCGAGGCCCGGGCCTACGGCTTTATCATTCTGGCCGCCGGAATCGGGATAGCCCTCTCCCTAATCTCCGCCGGGACAAGGCCCGCCGAGGCTTTCAGGCACGGCTTTTTCCATAGCGCCTCGGTACTCACCACCACGGGCTTTACCGCCGCGAACTACGGCCTCTGGCCTCCCCTGGCCCAGGGGATACTCTTTACCCTGATGCTGATCGGGGGCTGTTCCGGATCCACCGCCGGCGGGATCAAGGTGATCCGCTACGTGGTACTCCTTAAACAGACCGGCAACGAGATCAAGCGGCTTATCTACCCCCGGGGGGTTTTCAACATCCAGCTTAACAAAAAGGTGGGCCGGAAAGACGTGGTGTACGGGGTGGCGGGCTTCGTGTTCCTCTACTTTGTCCTGATCCTGGCGGCCTTTTTCCTGGTTTCCAGCGCCGGGATAGCGCCCTTTAGCTCCCTGAACCTCGCCCTGCTAACCCTGGGCAACGTCGGCCTGGGCCTGGGCGGGCTGATAGACGGTTCCGTCGCGGCCGCCTGCCCCGGCTACGTCAAATGGGGGCTCTGCTTTATGATGATCGCCGGACGGCTGGAACTCTGGACCGCCCTGGTCATCTTTAGCCCCGAGTACTGGCGGCGTTAGCGGCCTGTCGAGCTTCGTGTAAAACCCCGGAAAACCGCCGGAGAGGCGATTTTTCCCTCCAAACTCCGATCGAACCGGCGTGCTTGACATGGTTTTCCCCTTTATGGCAGAATATGAATTCACCCCGTTACAAAACGCGGCCGGTTCTGAAATTTGGTATCGGAGCCGCTTTAATCGATCGAGAAGGACATAAGGTTATAGTGAGATGAAGACTGAATTCGTAAAACCCGCCCTGGTGGAACGCAA
>JAITQR010000044.1 GCA_031288815.1 Treponema sp. | reverse complement strand
CGGCACGGCGAATGCGGCGATCCTGTGTTCCGCCCCGATCATAAAGACGTGCTGCCACTGGTAGGCCCCGTCCCGGAGGAAAAATTTCTTGAGCACGTCTTTTTCCATCCGGCCCAGGGGATCAAGCTCCGACTCCAGGGAACTCCCGTCCACCGCGTGGGGGCCGTGGGTGGCGCCGTGGCGGATCATCTGGTACTGGAAGAACGAGCGGGTGTTTAAATGGGGCATGGCGTCGAAGCGGATCAAAAATTCATCCGAGTTTGGGGGAAGGTAGTAACCCAGACTGTCCCCCGCGTTGGTGTAGGCTTCCCGCATGGGTATCACCTGGCCGTCAAAATCGTTGCTGTACCAGGGAACGAAAAGCCGGGGGTGGGTGTAAGTGTAAGGCTCAATTTTGGTATAGATAAAGGTAACCGAGGAAAAGGGAAGCCAGGGGAAATGCAGCCGCATCCCTCCCTGGAGGGCGAACATCTGGCGGTCTAAAACGGAAAACTGGGAAACATTTTTCGGGTTGGGGTCGATGTCGTCGGCGAAGAAGGAAAACCAAAATTTGCCGAAACCGGGGTACTGCCCCATTACATCGAAAAAGAACCCCATGTTGTCAAAATCTCCCAGGGTGTCCTGGGCAAGAAAGGTGTTTTTCAGGGGAAAGATGTAACCCAGTTCCAGGCGCTTGGGCCAAACCGCGGTAGTTCCTATGTCGAAATGGAAACGGTTTTTGTAGTTGAGCTCCAGTATCTCCATGGTGAAGTTGTTCTGCTGATCCCAGGAAGAGATCTTCAGATCCCCATGGTAATCGTAGTATTCAAGACTGCCGGTGAGGGCGGAAAAGCTGAACCAGTGAACCGGGGTGAAGGAAGCCTCCAGGGCCATGAAGGGCATGGCCGTTCCGTTAAACACCAGGCTGCGCCCTTCGGACATGCCGCCCCATTCCCGCCGGAGCCGGCCGAAGCGCCAGGTGAGCCTGTCGTTGAAAAAGCCGCCGGAAAGTTCCATGTTGAAGTGGGGGGCTATGGCGAACTGCTCCGGCCAGGGCCGCATCCCCTCGGCGGAAATATTGGCGGGATAGATAACCCAGCCGTCGTAACGCCGGGTGTAGGTATAGGGAAAATACGCCAGGGGCTGGCTGTAGGTGCTTATTTTTTCATTGAAGTAGCCCCGCTCCGCGTTTACCACCGCCCCTTCGTAGTAGGTGTAGTAGGAATCTTCATATTCCGTACGCTGCGCCTTGGAAAGAAACCCGATAAAATTAAAATTATAGGAAAAATAGGAACCCAGATCCCCGTTGGTATAGAAAGAGAAATAATTTTCCGTCCCCCATACGGCGTCCCGGTTTTGCGAAAAAAATCCGCCGGAAAAAACCATCTGGGCTCCCAGCCCCAGGTTGCCGGCGAAGGGAACCTGAGGAAACCGGTCGGATTCAAAAGTATAGACCCCCTGGGTCATATCCAGCCCTTTTTCGCCTTTCGCAAAGCTTTTCCGGGTCCTCTCCAGGATCTCCCGCTCCGGGGGGCTTAGGCTGATCTTGTTTTCACCGAAGATCCCCTCCGTGTCGGCGTCGAAAATCGCGTCTATGGCTTCCAGAATTTGCCTCCGGGAGTAGGGCTTAACGCTGGGCAGGGGAAGGGAAAGGCCCTTGAGCTGGGCCTGTTCCAGCAGGTAGTACACCTCATTGTCCAGGGGAACCGAGATATTGGACTGGGCCGACAGGAATAAACCGGTAGACAAAAACAGGAAACAGGACAGAAACCGGATTTTTTTCCCCATCAAAGATCCCCCAAGGAAAGAAACGTACAAAAGTATCAGGCTCTTCATAAATTGACCAATAAAAGCTGTCTCTCTTATAATACGAAATACCACGATGTTCAATACAAGCCGGTATACCCCGCCGAACCGGAAGCTTCGGGCCCCGTCGCGGGCTTGGCCAATCCTGTTCCTGGTTTTTTTTCCTGCCGCCCTTTTCCCCCTTCCCCCGCAGAAGACGGTTTATCCCGGCGAATGGCCTTACGACGCCCTTACCGCCCTGGCCCTGGAACAGCGGATCGTTCTTTTTACCGATTCCATGATCTCCGTAGCCCAGGCGGAGGCCATGCTGGCGGAGATAGACGAGGAGGCTCTTTCCCCCCGGGGGAAAGAGCTTTACCAAAGCCTCTCCTCCTGGCTCAGGGGCAGTCCCTTTATCTCCTTTGGTTCCGGGGCTCTCGGTTTCGAGGTCCAGCCTTCGGTAAACCCGGAATTTTATTTCCGCGGCAACAAGGGCATCGATTACCGCTACGGCAATAACAAACGCCGCCCCTTCGCGGAGCTGCCCATGACCCTCTCCTTTTCCCCCTGGATCACCGCCGGAATAGATGTGGCGGCGGAACAGAAGCTGGGGGCGGCTTTTTTTGAGGACAACTACGCCAACTTTCCCGCGGGGAATACCTTTGAATTCAACATTCCCCGCAGGGCCTACCTGAACCTGGGGATCCCCTTTTCGTTCTCCCTGCCCGGGGAACCGCCCGGAAGCTCCGGCGTCCGCCTGGCCGTCGGCGTGGGGGAGAATTTCCTGGGGCGGACCAAAACCGGCAGTATTATCCTTTCCGATCAGATGAAGTACGCGAGCTACGGCATCCTGACCCTCTACTCCCCGAAGATAAAGTATTCCGCCAATGTCATGCAGCTTGACGTGAACAAGTACTTCTACTTTCACCACGGGGAAGCCCGGCTCTTTAAAATAGTATCCCTCTCCCTGGTGGAGGGCTTGATGGTCAACGCCCCGCTGGAGCTGCGCTTCCTCAACCCCCTGGCGATATACCACGGTTTTGCCGCCTATTCGGAATACGGGGACTACAAGGACGATCTGCCCGCGGGTGAGGAGTTCGACAGGGGAGATTCCCGGATAGGCTCCTTCTTCGGGATGAAGCTGGAAGTCCAGCCGGTAAAAAACCTGCGGTTTTACGCCCTCTGGGCCCTGAACGAGCTCCAGACCGCCGGGGAAAAAAAGGACGATCCGGAGGCCCTGAAACCCGACTCCATGGCCCTGCAGGGGGGATTTGAGCTGATCCTCCCTGGCCGGGCCGCTTACTGGTCTTTCGGCCTGGAGGGAGTGTACACCTTCCCCTATGTCTACGTGCTGCGGGGCAAGACCTGGTCCTTCTACAAACCGGGAACCCCCCAGGCGGGGGAAGATACCCGTTTCTGGACCGGAAGCCCCTTCGGCCCGGATACCGCCGCCGGGGCTCTCTGGGCGGGGTATTACGCCTCCCGCTGGTCCCTCTCGGGAACCCTGGTGTTCGCCGCCCAGGGGGAACGGTCGGGGCTCGATATTTTTGACGGCAACGATTATCACCCCTGGAGAACCTGGAAAAGGCTCTCGAAGGATGGCGATCCCAAGGCCCTGGACACGGCCCTGGAAGAAACCCGCCTGGTATCCCCCTCGGGGCTTCCCTCCCTGGTCTGGCAGTTCGGCGTCGCCTTAAAATGGTACCCCCGGGACTGGCTCAGCGTCTCCCTGGAGCCGGCCTATACGGTGGTAAACAACTACGGCCACATCAAAGGCAATACGGAGCATGGCTTTGAGGCGGCCCTGTCGATTCGCTGCAGCCCCCGGCCCCTCAAAGGATGGCCCCCCAGGTGGGGGGCCTCAAAATAGTCTTGCCGAGACGCCTCTTTCCAGCTAATTTCCCTAAAACGGAGTGTTTATGAAAAAGACAGTGATGCTATTGGTTTTATGCGCGGCGGTTCTCCGCGCCGGCTGGCTTTTTGCCCTTCCCGCCCAGAAGATCCTCTACCCCGGCGACTGGGCCTACGACGCCTTGGAGATTCTCTCCATGGAGCAGCGGCTTGTTTTTCTTACCGGATCTTCCCTGACCGTAATCCAGGCTGAAAGGATGCTGGAAGATATAAACGACCAGGAACTTTCCCCCGCCGGAAAGCTGCTCTACCACAGGCTCCGGGCCTATCTGGGCAAGGCCCCGCTGGTGTCCCGCTTTTCCGGGCTCTTTAACTTTGATATCGCCCCGGCCCTTCAGCCGGAGCTTTACTACAAAAGCAACGAGGATCTCCCCTGGATATACGGACGGAACGACCGGCAGCCCTTTGTTGCCTTCCCCCTGGGCTTTTCGATTTCCTCCTATGTCGCCATGGAGTCGGATCTGTACTTCGGGGAAAACCGCAGGCTTTCTAACGCCGGCGACAACTACTTCAACTTTCCCTTTGACAAGGAAATTAGCGGGGTCCAGCCCATAGACACCAACATGCCCAAACGGGCTTACCTGAGCATGGGGTTCCCCTTCGGACAGGGTTTCGGCATCAACTTTAAAATAGGGCTGGGGGACGAGATCCTGGGGCGGACCAAGACGGGCAGTATTATTTTTTCCGATAACATGCGGGCTTTTAGTTACGGAACCCTCAGTTTCTACGCCCCCTTTATCTCCTACGCCGCCAGCGCCATGGAGCTTGAGGTGACCAAGTACCTCTACCTTCACCATCTCCAGATCCGTATCCTGAAGCGCCTTTCCTTCGGCCTCGTGGAGGGGGTTATGGTAAACGCTCCCTTCGAGATCCGCTACCTTAACCCGATGATGATCTTCCACAGTTTTTCCGCCTGGGAATCTTACGATGATTACAACGCGGATCTGGCAAACGATTCTTCGTATACCAAAGAGGAATCCCGGGTAGGATCTTACCTGGGAATCACCCTGGACTTCCGCCCCTGGAAGTACGGCCGTTTTTACGGCCTGGCGGCGATGAACCAGTTCCAGATCCCCTCGGAAAAGGAAAACGAGGACTCCACGGTGCCCGACGGCCTGGCCTTCCAGCTTGGCTACGAATCCTGGATACCCCTTTCCGGCCGTCTCTTTAACCGGGATTACCGGGGCCACCTCTGGTTCGGCCTTGAGGGGGTCTATACCTACCCCTACATGTATATCCTGTGGGACAAGGGCTGGTCCTACTACCGGGAATCCATGGAGGTGAGTAACGACACTATCAGGGAATGGGTGGGCTCTCCCTTTGGGCCCGATTCCGCCGCGGGAACGGTCTGGCTGGGCTACCGGGATTCCTCCCTCTGGTCCCTGAGCCTTTCCTTCCTGTACCTGGCCCAGGGGCCGAACTCGGACGCCGCCATTTTTACCAGGCCGGACCGGGAATACTACTCCAAAACCAGGAACCAGATGCTTTCCATGAGCCCCTCGGGAACGGCCTCCCACACTTACCAGCTTAACCTGGACGCCGAATGGTCGCCCCGGGACTGGCTTTCCCTTTCCCTCCGGCCGGGCTACCGGATCGTTTCCAACCACGCCAACCGGGAGGGGAGGCTTGAACAGGGACTTGAACTGGTGTTTTCCGCCCGGCTGGTACCCAAGTTACCCTTAGGAGATCGGGCCCCGGCGGGAGAAGCCTCAGAGTAGGCTGACCGGATCCACGTCAACTTCCAGATAGACCCGCTTGTCGCTGCCCTTTTCGTAGCGGGTCAGGATAGTCCGGGCCGCGCCGTGGAGCGCCCCCATGGCGGGCCCCCGGAGGATGAGCTGCCGCCGGTGGTTCCCGGCGATGATCCCGATGGGGCACTCCGCCGGCCCCAGGGAATTGGCCCCTCTGGGCATGAGGGGCGCGGCCAGGGAAGCGACGCGGCCGATGGCCTTGTCCGCCCGGGCCGGGTCCCGGGAACGGACGGTAAAGCGGATAAGCCGGGAAAAAGGGGGAAACCCCAGGATCTTCCGCTGGGCAAGTTCGGCCTCGAAAAAACCCGTCACATCCAGGGCGCAGGATCTGACGATGACCGGGTCTCCCATCCGAAAGGTCTGGACTATTACCTTGCCGTCGGGGAAGTAGCGGCCCGCCCGGCCCGCCACCTGGACGATGAGGGAGAAGGTTCTTTCCGCGGCCCGGAAATCCGGCAGGTGAAGCCCCGTATCGGCCAGGATAACCCCCACCAGGCGGACTCCGGGGAAGTTGAGTCCCTTGGCCACCATCTGGGTTCCCAGCAGTATGTCCAC
>JAITQR010000366.1 GCA_031288815.1 Treponema sp. | reverse complement strand
TCCCCCGAGGCGCAGTCGACGCCGAACAGGGCCACGATGTCGCCGGGGGAGCCTTCGTTGATGTCCTCCATACTGTCCGAGTGCATACGCACCAGCCGTCCCACCTTGAACTTCTTCCGCGCCCGGGTATTGATAAGCTCCTCCCCCTTCTTCAGGGACCCCTGGTAGATCCGCACGTAGGTAAGCTGGCCGTACTGGCCGTCTTCCAGTTTGAAGCCCAGGGCCACGGTGGGACTCTTCTCGTCGGCTGTCAGTTCCCGCCGCTCCTCGTTTTTGTCCAGATCCAGGGCGAAATTTTTCACCTCCCCGGGGTTGGGCAGGTAGCGGTTCACCGCGTCCAGCAGGGGCTGGATGCCTTTGTTCTTGTAAGCCGAACCCACCATTACCGGCACGAACTGTTCCGCCAGGGTACCCTTGCGGATAGCCGCGTGGAGCAGTTCCTCCGGGATAGGCTCCCCGCTCAGGTAAAGCTCGGCAAGCTCGTCGGAAAACATGGAAACCGCGTCCACAAGCTCTTCCCGGTACTTCTCCGTGTCGGCCTTGAGGTGGGGGGGTATCTCGGCGTAGCGGAGTTCCGTCCCCTGGGAGCCGTCAAAGTAGAGCGCCTTCATGCTGATCAGGTCCACGAGCCCCTCAAGCTTGTCCTCCAGGCCGATGGGGATCTGGATCATCACCGCGTTAAGCCCCAGCTTTTCCCGGAGCTGTATCTTTACCTTGAAGGGATTGGCCCCGGTACGGTCGCACTTGTTGATAAAGGCGATCCGGGGCACGTGGTACCGCTTAAGCTGGCGGTCCACGGTGATGGACTGGGATTGGACCCCGCCCACGGCGCAGAGTACCAGAATCGCCCCGTCCAGGACCCGCAGGGAACGTTCAACCTCTATGGTAAAGTCCACATGTCCGGGAGTATCGATGAGGTTGATCGTGTAGTCCTTCCAGGTAACCTGGGTCGCGGCGGACTGGATGGTTATACCCCGTTCCCGCTCAAGCTCCATGTGATCCATGGTCGCCCCCACCCCGTCTTTACCCCGGACTTCGTGGATGGCGTGGATCTTGTTGCTATAAAAAAGAATGCGCTCGGAAAGAGTCGTTTTCCCCGAATCAATATGGGCGCTGATCCCGATGTTCCGCATCCTGGTAATGTCGATGCTCATCTTATCCTAACTCCTATTGCGCGGTTTTTCCGCCGCCTGATAAATCGAAGCCAAACCCCGCGTTTAGCCCTGAGGGTTTTCAAAATGTCAGATTTTGAAAAAGGCTCTCCTGTTTGACAAAAATCCTCCCCGTGTTCCCGCACATGCCCAGGGGGATAAAATGCTAAAAATAGCTTGAATCAGTATAGTATAGTACCATTTTCAATCCTTTGCAATACGCCCCGGACTGCCTCATCAAAAATCTAACCCGGCGGGGCCCGCTTGCCCCACGGTAAATCGTGCCCTGGCGCGGCGCCCAAGCGCCCGGCCGGACTATAGGGCGGCCTAACATTCAACGCCAGATGTTAAACCGCCGCGGGCTGGACCGGGATTTTCCCGTTACCGCCAAGGTGTAAATTTATCGATATATCGAGTAATTTATCGATTTATATATTGAAAACTCGATATATCGAGAGTATACTGGCCCTATGGAAAACGTCACCGGGCCGGGAAACGCCGGATATATCAAAAGGGAACGCTACATGGGGAAGATTCGCCCCTTTATGAACCGGGATATTATCAAAATTTTAACCGGTATCAGGCGATGCGGGAAATCGATCATGCTGCGCCTTATCCGGGAAGAGCTGCTGGAACAGGGAATAGACCGGAACCGTATCCTCTCCATGAATTTTGATACGTTTGATTACGGGGCCGGGGCGCCGTTCGCCGGGAAGATAAGCGCCGAGTCGCTGTATTTTGAAATTAAAAAGCGGGCGGAAGAAGCCGGAGGGAAGCTCTACCTTTTTCTGGACGAGATTCAGGAACTTGAGGGCTGGGAAAAGCTTGCCAATTCCTGCCTTACCGAACTAAAAGCCGATGTTTACGTTTCCGGTTCCAATTCCAAGATGCTTTCCGATGAATACGCAAGCTATCTTGGCGGCAGGTATGTGTTGTTTAAGATGTATCCCTTTTCCCTTGATGAAGCCCAGAGGGCCCTGGCGGCAAACGGCAATCCCCTGCCGGCGGAGGCGGCTTTTACCCATTACCTGGTATACGGCGGCATGCCCTTCATATACCATCTGCCTCTGGACGACGCGGCCATACGCCAATACCTGGGGGATGTGGCCGATACCGTCATCCTTAAAGATATCGCGGCCCGTTACCGGATTCGGGACATCGGCGAGTTGAGACGGCTTATCCTCTTCCTTTTGGCCAACACGGGCAACCATTTTTCCGCCGGGTCGGTGCAGCGGTACCTGAAAAACGAAGGACGGGCTCTTTCGTGGGAGACCATAAACAATTACCTGGAATACTGCAAAACCGCGTTCCTCCTGCTGCCCGCCCCCCAGGAAGACGTGGCGGGCAAAAAGATCCTAAAATCCGGCGGAAAGATCTACCTGACCGATCACGGCATCCGGGAAGCCCTGCTCGGGCACAACCGGCGGGATATTCAGCAGATCCTCGAAAACACCGTGTACCTTGAGCTGCTCCGCAGGGATTATACCGTTACCGTCGGAACGATTGGAAACCGGGAAATTGATTTCGTGGCCAGGAAGGGTGACGAAACGATGTACCTCCAGGTCTGTTACCTTCTGGCTTCGCCGGAAACGGTGGAACGGGAATTCGCGGGTCTCAGGGCTGTAAAGGACAATTACCCCAAGTATGTCCTGTCTTTGGACACCCTCGACCTGAGCCGGGAAGGGATACGGCACCTGCCCATACGGGAATTCCTCTGTTCCGGGCCGTGAGGGCCGCCGGGTTAGGTACGGGCTTGCTTTCAACCCAGGCCCACGTCCATGGCCATCATCACGGCAAAGCCCAGCATAAGGCCGGTGGTGGCGATGTGATCGTTGCCTTCCCGGTAGGCTTCGGGGATAAGTTCCTCGGCCACCACGAAGATCATGGCGCCGGCGGCGAAGGAAAGGGCGTAGGGCAGTATGGGCTGCATGGACAGAACCAGGGCGGCCCCCAGGACTCCGGCGAGAGGTTCCACGATTCCGGAGAGCTGGCCGTACCAGAAGGCCTTGGCTCTGGAAACGCCTTCCCGGCGCAGGGGTATGGAAACCGCCGCCCCTTCGGGAAAATTCTGGAGCCCGATACCCAAAGCCAGGGAAAGGGCGCCCGCGACGCCCGCGCCGGAATCCAGGCTGGCCGCGCCGAAACCCACCCCCACGGCGAGGCCCTCGGGGATGTTGTGCAGGGTGATGGCCAGCACCAGCAGCACGGATCGGCTCCAGTGGGTTTTTACCCCCTCGCTTTCCGCCGAGCCGATGTGGAGATGGGGAAGGAAGCGGTCGGAGAGGCGGAGGAAGATCCCGCCCAGGCAGAAACCGGTTGCCGCGGCGGCCCAGGAGGGCAGGCCCTTCCCCGCCTTCCAGGCGATTTCCGCCATTTCAATAGCCGGGGCCAGCAGGGAAAAGAAGCTGGCGGCTATCATCACCCCCCCGGCAAAGCCCAGCATTCCGTCCAGAACCTTGCGGTTTATGCTCTTAAAGAAAAAAACCGTCCCCGC
>JAITQR010000351.1 GCA_031288815.1 Treponema sp. | reverse complement strand
ATGACCGACGAACCCTCCCGGATTCCCCTGGCCATCAGGATCGCCCGTAAAACCCACCGGATAGTATGGCAGAACATCATCTTTGCCCTGGGGATCAAGGCGGCGGTCCTGGCCCTGGGTGCCCTGGGTTTTGCCTCCATGTGGGAGGCGGTATTCGCCGACGTGGGGGTGGCCCTCATCGCGGTGCTAAACGCCATGCGGACCATGCGGATCCGGGCCTAAAACTACAACAAAAAGGGGGGGCTGTTTCCGGAACCGCTCCTGAAAGGAAGCCTCCCCTGCCCGCCTCCCCTCCGCGCCGGTTAAGCTTAGTCTTTTACCCATTCCCATGTATTTTCGTTACACAGGGAAGACGCGTCATAATCAATATTCCGGACGGTCTTGGACTGGACGTAGAGGGACCCGGAATGCCATAGGGGAATACAGGGGCTGAGTTCGGCAAGAAAGGCCTGGTAATCCCAGATAAGCTTTTTCCGCTTTACCGGATCGGTTTCCGCGTTAATCTCGGCCTTCTTTTGATCATAAACAGGATCGGTAATCGAAAAATCATTTAGCGAACCGCTTGAAAAATTTCCCGAAAACCACAGGGGTTCCGCCGTGCCGGTATGCCCGGAAAGCCCTATGTCGTACTTCCCCTCCTTGAGCCCGGTAAACATGGTGGCCACATCAACGATGATGATGTCCACGTTGATCCCCGCCTCGGCCCATTGCTGCTGCATCACCGCCACCAGCTCCGCCCGGCTCTGGCCGACCGCCATAGTGTACCGGCGCCCGTCGTATCCCGATTCCTGCAATAAAGCTTTCGCTTTGGCAGGATCCCGGTCAAAAGCAAGATCGGTGTTGTAGTATTCGCTCGAAGGGATCACCGTTGAGAAGGCGGGTTGTCCAAGCCCCTGGGTGGAAAGCTGGGCAAGCACCGGTTTGTCAAGGGCATAGTGCAGGGCCTGACGGATCCTGGGATCGGAAATACTCTTGTTGTTCAGGATGACTTCCGTAAAACCGCTCCTTGCCTTTGAATCGACTACCGTAAAACCCGCCTGTTCGGCGATAAGCTTCTCATCCACCGACACCGAATTGCCAAAGGCGTAGCAATCCAAGTCTCCGGAAAGCAGGGAAGAAAACCGGTTGGATGCGGCAATTACCGTAATTTTGAGAAACCCGAAACCGCCTTTGCCCAAATGGTAATCCGGATTCGCCCGCAGCAGGATCTGGTTTCCTACAATTTCCGACTCGAAGATCGCCGGGCCCGAGCCCACCGGTTTTTTCCAGAAATCAGCATTTCTGATGTCCGCGGCGGCGGTGGAACGCAAAAGGTGTTCTGGAAGCACATAGAAATTCCGGTTGCTCAGGATAAGAAAACTTTCGGGGCTCGTAACATATTTGAAGCTGAGCTTGAGGGTATAGTCGTCCAGAGCTTCGGCGCCCGCCGAGCCGGGGGAAAGAGCCTTGCCCGAGTTGTCCGTACCCTCCAGGAAGGAGAAAAAACCGCCCCCCGCGAGTACCAGATCGGGGCTGCTGATTAAACCGATAGTAAACACCCAGTCTTTGGCGGTTACCGGGACGCCGTCATGCCATTTCGCCTTGGGGTTAAGGTGAAACACAATGGCCTTTCCGCCGTCGGCGCTTTCCCAGGACAGGGCGTTCCTGGGTTTGATAACTACCCCGGCCTGGCTCAGATAGGCAAGCCGGTCGTAGATCTTATCCCACACGATCTGGGAATACATGGAACCTGATGCGGAATCGTAAGGATTCAGGGTATCCCAGGCGGTACCCATGGCATAGTTGATAAGCGCGGCATCCGCCTCCCGGGCTTGAGCCGCCTGGCCGTCCGCTTGGCCGGCCTTCTCCCTGCCGGAACAGGCAAAGACAAAAAACAGCAATGCCGCGGTTCCGGCAAATTTTAGAAAAACAGTCCCTTGATATTTCATGTACTTACTCCTTTTCTTTAAAGCGATAAACGCTGGGAACAGCGTTTAACAAACCACGCAAAGAGGGGGTCCATATTCGTCCCGCCGGGAGGATCGGGCATATCCCCCCGGGTCCGTTCCGGATGCCACTGTACGGCATACACAGGCAGGCGTTTATGTTCCACCGCCTCAATCACCCCGTCCGGGGAAACCGCCGTAACCCGCAGGGTTTCCGCAAGCCTGTCGATACGGTTGTTGTGCCTGCTGTTGACCAGCAGCCGTTCCCCGAAGAGGGTCCGCAGCAGGGAAGCTTCGCAGGTCAGTACCTCGTGCTGGAGCAGCATATGTTCCACCCCGCCGGTAAACTTGAAATTAAGCGCCAGCGTTCCCCCCTCCTGGACATTGATCGCCTGGTGCCCCAGACAGATACCCAGCACCGGCTTTTCCGCCCGGGTAAAGGCCCTGTACAGGGCCGCGTCAAAGGCGTCCCGTTTCGGCAGTTCTTCTTTTTCGAGTTTTTCCGCCAGATTCGGGTCCGGGGTAAAAGAGTTGGACCCGGTCAGGATGAGCCCGTCCCCGAAAAGGGCGTACTCATCCGCGTTTGCCATATCCGCCGGCAGCAGGGGTATTCCCCCCGCCGCGGCCACCGCCTGGGGATAGGTCTTGTTTACCATGATCGCCGGCCCGGTAAACTGACGGTCGTAGGCGGGGGCTCCCGCAATCAGGATCACCGGCTTGTCCCCTCCGCGCTCAGTTTTTACCATTTGGCTTTCTCCCGCCGGCAGGCAAACCAGGGGACAAGCTTCCCCAAAAGAACATCCTCCCATTCCCCCCGCCAGTTAACCCCAAAGAGGGGGAGTTCGGTATGTTCTATCCCCTCGATAACGGGAACCCCTTCCCCGCTCTCCGCCCAGATCCGCAAGGCCGGGGCAAGGCGTTCAATCCGGCGGGCAGGGTTCCCCCGCGCCGGGGGCAGTGTTCCTACCGCCTTGCCGGCCCGGGTATCCTCCGGTATCCGTATCCGGCGTTCCTCCCCGGCATCCGGTTCAGCGTCATCGGTCAAGGTTCCCCCCAGCGCAACGTTGATGATCTCCATGCCCCGCCCAAATCCCAGAACGGGTTTTTTCAAATTCACAAAGGCGCGAAAAAGGGCAAATTCAAAATCGTCCCGGCTTGGACAGAGTTTCGCCATCTCCTCACGGGAACGGTAGTATTTCCCATAGCGGCCGCGGTGTATCCCCGGGCCCTCGGTAAGTACCAGCCCTTCCGCAAGCTCCGCATATTCAGCGCTGAGCTTGAAATCCTGCGGGCTCAGGGGCAGGGTTCCCGCGGCGGCAAAGGCGCGGGGATATTTTGCGGACAGAACAAAATGGGGAGAGCCCAGGGAAGGGGAGATCCCCTCCTCCCCGGTAATCAGAATAAGCGGTTTCATTTCTCCTCCTTAATATGCGGTGTTGAAGGAAAAATCCGGGAATTGTTCCCCCGCCTGAAGTCTCGCCATGCAATCCTCCTTTGCCGGTTTCCGGAAATGGGGAAGTTCCCGGATCCCGACGACAAAACATACTAAACACGGGTATTTTATAGTATATAAAAAAATTTGTCAAGGGAAAGATGGAGTGCTGTCAGGGCTCCTGCATTTACTTTTATAACCAACTATTGAAGCGTAACAAAAATGACCGGCTGGGCGGGAAAAATCCCCATGGGGGCCACGCTTGCTTTGCACGAGGAGGCTTGTCGTTGTGCTTGAGGGCTAGATGGTGCAAAGCTTCGGT
>JAITQR010000350.1 GCA_031288815.1 Treponema sp. | reverse complement strand
TTCCTTCGTGCGCCTTTGTGTTACCTTTTTTGCCTTTGTGTTAAATTCTTAGATTGCCTTACACCTCGCCCTGAAGCTCCCCCGCGAGCGGGCCCTTGGGTATTAAACCCTTCACTACGAATAAACACCTATACATTTACTGTTCTGGTTACCCGGAAAGAGGAACCGCTAAAAAACGGCAAAATGCGGAGCATTTTGCGAGACTTGTTCGACAACCAACCGGGTTGTTGAACAAGTCCATTATACCGGTATGAAAAGCGCCAACCGGTAGCCGCTGGGGTCCGGGAAGGGGCGGCCCAAGCGGCGGATTTTCGCGGTTTTAGAGCCCCGGGACAAGCCTCTGTGAAAAATAAGGGCAAAGTGTTATACTCAGGATTGTTTAGAGTATGTCCATAACGCAGACCCATTATTGACTCGGACCGTAGGTCTGCGGCTTCCTTAAAAACCGCGTTTTCGCGGCCTAAACCGAGAAAATGCGTTGGACTAAAGTCCGCGGTCCGTCCGCAAAGTAACCGGCTGTGTGGATAGACACTATCTTAGGAGGGGAACTTGGCGGGAGACAGTGGGAGGGAAAAGCTCATAGAGGCCCGAAGGGTTTCCCTTGGCTATGAGGGGCGCGTGGTTCTTAAGGATCTAAGCTTTTCCCTGGATCGGGGGGATTACCTCTGCGTTGTCGGGGAGAACGGCTCCGGCAAGAGTACCCTGGTCAAGGGAATTCTGGGGCTTCTCAGCCCGATTCAGGGGGGCCTGATCCTGGGGATCGGGGCCCGGCAAATCGCTTACTTTTCCCAGGAAGCGGTGGCGAAAGACGACTTCCCCGCCGGGGTTTTGGAAATCGTGCTTTCCGGCTTTCTGGGCGGCATGGGGCTGCGCCCCTTTTACAGCCCCGGTGAAAAGCGGGAGGCGGAGGAACGGCTCCGGCAGATGGGGGCGGAGGATCTGAAGAACCGCTGTTACCGGGAGCTTTCCGGCGGACAGCGGCGGCGGGTGCTTCTGGCCCGCGCTCTCTGCGGGACAAAAAAACTGCTGGTTCTGGACGAACCCGCCTCGGGGCTCGATCCCCTGGTTCGGGGGGATCTCTACGCCTTGCTGCAAAAAATAAACCGGGAAGGCATAAGCGTCGTCATGGTGACCCACGATGTCGAGGCCGCCCGGAAATACGCAAACCATATCCTGACCCTTAGGAGGGAAGATGTTTACGATTTTGTCTGAGATGTTCGGTTACACGTTCCTGGTCAGGGCGGTGGTGGTCGGCGCCCTGGTGTCCCTCTGCGCCGCCCTGCTCGGGGTCAGCCTGGTGCTGAAACGCTACTCCATGATAGGGGACGGCCTCTCCCATGTGGGCTTCGGCGCCCTGGCCCTGGCCACCGGGATGAACCTCGCGCCCCTGGCGGTCTCCATACCGGTGGTGGTGGGCGCGGCGTTCCTGCTTTTACGGCTGAGCGAAAACAGTAGAATTAAGGGAGACGCGGCTATCGCCGTTATCGCCACCGGCTCCCTCGCCATCGGGGTATTCATCATATCCCGGACTACGGGAATGAATACCGACGTGTGCAACTACCTTTTCGGCAGCATCCTTGCCATGAGTAAAAGCGACGTATACTTAAGCGTGATCCTTTCGGCGCTGGTCCTCGGCCTCTTTGTCCTTTTTTACAACAAGCTTTTCGCCATTAGTTTTGACGAAACCTTCGCCCGGGCCACGGGGGTAAAGGCGGGAAACTACAACATGGTTATCGCCCTGCTCACCGCCGTCACCGTCGTGCTGGGTATGCGGATGATGGGGGCCATGCTCATCTCCAGCCTTATCGTGTTCCCCGCCCTCAGTTCCATGCGGATCTTTAAAACCTGGAGGAGCGTCACCCTCTGTTCCGCCCTGGTATCCCTGGTGTGTTTTTTTGCCGGGCTGATCGTCTCCTACCTTTACGCCACCCCTACCGGGGCAAGCGTCGTAATTATGAACATAGCGGTGTTTCTGCTGTTCTGGCTTCTGCGGACAACGGCGGGAAAACTGCGGCGGATAAAAAGCGCCGGCGGGATAGCGGGCGCGGCGGGCCTTATGGTCTGCCTGATTTTTGTTTCCTCCTGCTCCAGGCCCTGGAGCAGCGTGGGAAAGAAAAACCTTGCCGGAACCCAGTCGGTAAATCTTTCCGGCGGATTTCCCGCTGAAGCGAATCCCTTTACCGCCCCCAAATCCGCCTCCTCCGGACCGGTCCCGGTGTTTACCCTTGAGGCTCCTTCCGGCCCCGCCGCCAAAGCCGCGCCCGCCGCCGAATCCGGGGGAGGAGGGCCGGCCGCGCCGGAACCGGTACTCGAAATCAAGGAAAAGATGTTTATCGCCCAGACAAACGACGTGTACCTTAACGCGGAAGATTACCTGGGAAGGATCATCAAACTGGAAGGGCTTTTTAAACGGGAACAGTACCTGGAAGAAGGCGCGGCCTACTGTTTCGTGCTCCGTTACGGCCCCGGCTGCTGCGGCAACGACGGGAACGCGGGCTTTGAGGTTGCCTGGGACAGCCCGGAGGGAGAGCCAGAGTATCCGGCCATAGACGAGTGGGTAGAGGCGGTGGGAACCTTGAAAAGCTACGAAGAAGACGGATACCCCTACCTTTACCTCTCCCTCTCTTCCCTCAGGGTGCTTGAGGAACGGGGCGCGGAATTCGTAACCCAGTAAAGGCGTCCTGGCGGCCCGGGGGAGACGCGGCGATTCGCTGAGGGCCCGCGAATGGGCCGGCACGGGACGAAACCCCGCTTTTCATTTAGAAAAATTATGGCGCAAGGCGTTTTGTGGACAGAAGCCGCCCGTTTCGTTATTGTTTTTAGTATGAAAGCCATAGGGATCAACGGCAGTCCGCGCAAAGGTTGGAATACCTTCCTTCTGGTACAGGAAGCCCTGAAAGGCGCCGCTTCCCGGGGGGCGGAGACCGTTCTGGTCAACCTGTACGACCTCGCTTTTTCAGGCTGCCTGAGCTGTTTTGAGTGTAAACGGAAGGA
>JAITQR010000310.1 GCA_031288815.1 Treponema sp. | reverse complement strand
CTCTGGTTTCGGCCCGCAGTTCCAGTACCTCCCTGCCGTCCACGGCGAAGAAGGCGTAGCGGCCCTTTTTCAGCGTTCCGGCGGAACTGATCTCGTAGCTGCCGTCCCGGAAAAAGCGTATCCTTCCCAGGGCGCTGTCGTAGACTGCGTCGATATACGGCGTTACGGGGGCCGTGTCCTTGTCCGCCCTTGTCTCCATTGTTTTCGCCCGGCGGTAGGAACCGTCCCAGGAGTTATTCACCCGGATATTGAGCCTTACGTCCTCGAACACTTTTATCCGGATGCTGTCCAGAGACTCAAGCTCAATGTCCATGATCCGCCTGAGGGTAGTTATCGAGACGTTCTGGCTGGTAATGTAGAGGCCGTAACGGGTAGGGGCCGAATTCTGCCAGGTAAACACCTGCTGGGCCTCGTCCCCAAAAAAGATAATTTCCCGGCTGGAAGGATCGAAGTAGATGTACTGGCGGCTGTCCAGGGTGCCCTGGGGGCTCACGTAGTACCAGAGATCGCTGATAAATTCCTCAAAGACCCCCGCCTTCCCGCTAAGGAGTTCCCGCAGCCTGAGCTGTTCAATCTGGGAACCCGGTATATGGGTAATTTGGCTCTGTTCATAGATATCCCTGTCCGGGTTATAGGTATAGGTCGTTTCGATTTGATCCAGAATGTTTTCCGATTCCCGGTTATGGCCGTAGGTAACGATGGGGAAGCTCCGGCCTCTGGCGAGTCCCTGCTGATAGGCCAGGGGCCGTTCCGACTCCTTAACCGCGATGGTACCCTCAATCCCCAGGTCCACTATTTTCCTGAAAACCGGCTGGGCGTCCTTTGACGGGATACCCCGGAAGGCGGTCAGGGTATACTCGCCCCGGCTGTTCATCCCGGTAAGGATGACGCAGAGGCTCCGGTCCCCGATAAGATCCTGGGTATAGAGGGACACGGTACCGGGCCGGGTAGCCGCCGTGGGGGAGTCCCAGATCCGTTTGTAGATTCCCTCGGCCTCATGGTAATCCGTATAGGCAAGATGCACGGGGCTCTCGCTCTCCAAAAGATTCCGGTAGGCGATGATCTGTTCTTCCACCCCGTCTCCGTCAAAGTCCTGGTTCAAAATTGAGACCATCAGCTCCCCTTCCGCCAGGGCCGCTTTGGTATTGAGGCTGTCCTCAAAGGCCAATTGTTCGGCGGAAAGCCCTGTTTCCGAGCCTTCCGTATCGGGGCTGCGGGGAACAACAAGCCGGGAAGGCTGCCATTCCCGGTTTTTCTTGGGGAGGAATCGTTCCCGGGGCTGGGTAATGGCCAGGCCCGCGCCCAAAGCGATGGCGGTGACGGCCGCGATTCCGGTTACTTTTAAAAAAATTCCTGCCATGGCCGCCTGTTACTCAGTCGCCGGCCAGGTAAGCCTTGACCGCCTCCCGAATCCCGGGGCCGGCGTCCAGGGCGACCGTTACAACCCGCCAGCCGGCAAATTCGGTATTCCGGGAATAACGCAGGTAGGCGGCCCCATCCGTCTCAAGGGAGGCAAGCCCCTTGGAAGAGCCACATACCAGGATGGTATAGGCCGGTATAGCTCCGCCCCTTCCGCCGGAGAACCGGGAGGCCTCCCCCAGGGCTCCGGCGAAATCAGCCTGTCCGGCATCCGGAACAAACGAGCGGAAGGTTTTTTTAACCGTCTCCTTCCACTCCCCGCCGCCGAGAAGGCCGGAGTAAGCCCTTTGGGCTTTTTCCCCGGCAATCCAGATATTGAGCTGATCCCCTTCCACCAGAAGCTTCTCTACCAGATGATCGCAGAGCCAGGCCGCCGCCTGGTCCATAAAGGCCCGCATCTCCCGGGAACCGTCGAGGATCACGTTGATATTCATGGGAACGGTCCGGATATCCGCCGCCGCCCCGGAAAGAGAGAATAAAAAGACCCAGAGAAAGCTTAAAAGTCTTTTTTGGTAGTATATCCCGCCCATATAAGGAGTATAACCTGTTTTTACCCTTGGTTAAAGTATTTTGTTGACAGTTTTGCCGACACCAATTTGCGAAAATGGGTTGCCGGAGAGCCTATACCTTCAATAAGACCTCCCGCTCGGCGTTGTTATCTTTAGGCACGGCGGTGATTTCAAGCCCCATACCAAGGCTTGCAATATAGTCTATGAGGGTCGAAATCTTTATGTCCTTGCGGCGTTCAAGTTTGGATATGGCGGTTTGGGTAAAGTTGGCCACATCACCCTGCTTTACGCCGTACTTTCCCCGCAGGGCTTTGAGCCGCATATTGAGACTTTCCCGCTCATAAAGTTTATGCGCCTTTGCCAAAACTTCCGGACTTACTTGAGCGTCAAGCTCACTTATCGGATGGAACTCCATGTTACTCCTCCTACTCTTTGGCCATCGTTTCCAACCAGGCGGCGTAGACCTGCTCCGCCTCCCTTATCAAATCCTTATAAAACTTCCGTTGGTTTCTACCCTATTATGAATTGTAGTTCATATTATCAATAGGACAAAAGCCGGTAGGAGGACGGCAAGGGTCTGCCGGTGTGATTACGGGAGAGACTGCAAATAGCCGGAAAATCCTCTCCCGGAAACAAACAGGCTTTTGTCTACCCCGGTTCCCGAATTTTCTACTCCAAAACTTCCTTGGCCGTGTCCTTGACTTTTTTAGCGGCTCCCGTTAAATATTAGGCAGAGTGAGTTAGCAGCCCGATTAATGGGCATGCTTTCGGAGTTTGTAAGGTATAAATATTCATTTTATGAATATTTATACTGTTTTATGCGCGAAGCGCGGCAAACTCCTAAGGCTTCACGAAGGGGTACACCACCGTGGGTGTATTTCTTTGTGAAGCCTTTTTTTAGCGCCGTTTTTGAGGAGAACGTGATGATCAGGGTAAACGGAAAAGATCTCAGCCTTTCCGGGGAGCGCGATCTTTCGGAGTTTCTGCTTTCCCAGGGCTACCAGGAGGGGCAGGTGGTGGTGGAGCTAAACGGGGTCATCCATTCCCGGGGGAATTTCGGGGCGCTTAAGATCAGGGACGGGGATGTTCTTGAAATACTGCAATTTATGGGCGGAGGATCGCGGTGATGGGGGTTTCTGAAACGCGGGGCTTTACGGCGGGGGAACCGGAAGCGGCGACGATCAGGGATCCCCTGGTGCTGGGGGGGCATGCCTTTAGCTCCCGTTTCATTCTCGGTTCGGGAAAATATTCCCTCTCCCTCATCAAAGCGGCGGTGGAAAACGCCGGGGTCCAGATGATCACCCTGGCCTTAAGGCGGGCCAACCGGGGAGGGAAGGACAACATTCTCGACTATATACCGCCGGGGCTTACCCTGCTGCCCAACACCTCCGGGGCGAGAACCGCGGAGGAGGCGATCCGCATCGCCCGTCTCGCCCGGGAACTGGGCTGCGGCGATTTTATCAAAATCGAGGTGATCCGGGATTCCAAATACCTTCTGCCGGATAATTACGAGACCCTCCGGGCCGCCGAAGTTCTGGCCAGAGAAGGCTTTATCGTGATGCCCTATATGTACCCGGATCTTAACGTTGCCCGGGATCTGGTCAAGGCCGGGGCGGCCTGCGTGATGCCCCTGGCTTCCCCCATCGGTTCCAACCGGGGGCTCTGCGCCGGGGACTTTATACGGATCCT
>JAITQR010000196.1 GCA_031288815.1 Treponema sp. | reverse complement strand
ACGTAACTTCCGTAGTAGGAACTGCGGATATTGAACAGATCCGAGGAGGTCAGTACCCGGACATTCCCCCCGGAAGTAACCAGAATATCGTTTACGTTGAATTTCTCTTCCGGGAAACGGGCGCTGAAATCGGGGTTACGGATCAGATCGATGTACTCCAGCCTGACCCGGGACGAAAGCTGTTCGTACTTATGGATAACCTGGTTGGCCTGGATGAAATATTCGGTGGGGCCCGAGGAGGTAAACCTGTCTTCCGTGTTGAGTATATAAATCGTTACGTCTTTTTTCAGGGATGAAAGAAAGTCTTTCGTCTCGGAAGAAACCTCGAATATCTGATCTTCGGTAAGGTCGATGTCCAGGGGATACTTTTTAAACAGGGAGGTAAGCACCACGTTTAAAAGCACGATAAAAAAGATCACCATAATGGTGATGGCAACGGAAACGGCCCCGTAGCGGACGTTGCGGTTGCTGAGGAAATTTTTTGTCAGGGTAAAAACAGCCTCGCCGGGCTTCCGCGGTTTATTTTCCATTTTTCAGCTCCACCTTCTTTTTTCCAGTGTCCGGGTGGTAAGGAAGAGGAAGATCCCGCAGACACTGATAAAGAAAAACAAATTCGCAAACCCAAGGATGCCATTGGTAATGGGGGTATAGCGTTTCATAACCGAAATACCGTTCAGCACGGCGGCCACCCTGGGGTAGGGGACTATCCCCGGCAGGGCGTCCAGGAGGAAACAGAACAGAACCACCGCGAAACTGCCGATGGCGGCGATGGCCTGGTTTTCCGTAAGGGAGGAGATAAACTGTCCCATGGAGATGAAGGCAAAGCCCAGGAGGAGGATGCCGATATAGCTCCCCCAGAACATGGCCCAGTTTACCGAGGCGAGAATCTCTACCACCACCGCGTAAAACAGGGTAACCGAGACCCCGGCGAAGTACACCAGGGCGGCGGCGAGGAATTTGCCCGCCACGATGGCCCCCAGGCTTACCGGCGCGGTAAGCAGCACCTGATCGGTCCGGTGACGCCGGTCTTCCGACATAAGCCGCATGGTAAGGATGGGGGTAAGGAACATGACGATGGTGATCATCACCTGAAACACCGGGGTAAGCACCGTGCTGTTGCTGAGCAGTACGCTGATAAAGAAGAAGTACCCCGTAAGGAGGTAAAACACCCCCAGGTACACGTACCCGATGGGGGAGTTGAAATAGGCGGACAGTTCCCGCCGGATAATCGCGTTCATTCGTTTTCTCCTTCGCCCGTTTCGGCGTCGTTGTCTCCGGCGCCATCGTCTCCGGCGCTGTCCGCCCCGGCATTGTCCGGCCCGGCGGTATCCGTTTCGGCCTTGTCCTCTTCGGGGCCCTCTTTGGCCTCCGTCCCGGCAAGGGCGGACAGGGCGGCGTTGTCCCCGGCGGTAAGCCGGATAAAAGCCTCCTCCAGGGAAAGGCCGTTTTTCCGCAGGGAAAAAATGGGCCAGCCTTTTTCCGCAAGAAGGCGGAAAAGTTCCCGCCGGACATCCTCGCCAGGCATACTCTCCAGGGCAAATTCAAAGGCGTTCCGATCCTCCGCCGGCCCCAAAAGCTCCGCGGATCTGAGGCCCGGGAGACTCCGGATACGCTGCAGCATCTCCTCCGCCGGCCCTTCCGCGCTGAGGAGCAGCCGGTTCTCCCCGGCCCGGGACAGGTTCTCCAGGGTGTCGTCGGCTATGAGGACGCCGTTGTTGATCACGATGACCCGGTCGCAGACCGCCTGCACCTCCTGCAGGATGTGGGAGGAGAATATCACCGCCGAATTCTTCCCCAGTTCCCGGATCAGGCCGCGGATCTCCAGGATCTGCATGGGGTCAAGGCCCACGGTGGGCTCGTCCAGGATAAGGATATCCGGGTTCCCCAGCATGGCCTGGGCCAGCCCCACCCGCTGCTGGTAGCCCTTGGAAAGGTTTTTGATCAGCCGTTTGCGTACCGGCGTGATCCCCACGGACTCGCAGATCGAGGCGACGTGTTCCTTCTTGGGCAGGGAGATTTTCTTCAGCCTGAACAGGAAGGACAGGTAGGCGTCCACGGTCATATCCGGATAAAGGGGAGGCCGCTCAGGGAGGTAGCCGATGTTTCTCTTGGCCTCGATGGGGCTCTCCAGAATTTCGTGACCGTTCACCGTCACCGTTCCGGAAGCGGAGGAAGTATACCCGGCAATGATATTCATGGTGGTGGACTTGCCAGCGCCGTTGGGGCCGAGGAACCCGAGTATCCCCGTATCACCCAGACTAAAGCTGATATTGTCCACCGCCCGCCGGGAGCCGTAGGTTTTTGTTACATTCTGCACTCTTAACATAGCACAACTCCTGAAAATAGCGTCGGGGGTTTTGAAAAATATATCATACTTTATTTCAGAACAATTCGCAAAGCCTCCCGGTTACCGTTCTTTGGGGCGGCGGCGCGGGACGCCCTGTCCCATCTCCAAAAACCGGCGTATAATGGGGCGTAATCGAGGCTGTTTCAAAAATTTTGAAGCACAAGCGAAGCTTGTCGAGCAAGCTTAGGTTTAATTCGGGTTTGTCCATACGGTAGGCCTATTATGGATAGACTGCCTTACAAAATTCACAGAGAGGAGAATGCCATGTCTGACGGACAGAACTACGCGCCCAAGGGTAAGAGCAGCCATGTGGTGGAAAAAGGCGATTTCGTCTTCGCCGCGGCGGCGCTGGATCACAACCACATTTACGGGATGTGCAACGGCCTTGTTGAAGCCGGCGCTACGCTGAAAAGCGTCTGGGATCCGGATTCCAAAAAGGTGGATGACTTTCTTAAGCGCTACCCGGGAACCCAGGCGGCCCGGAGCGAGGAGGAGATCCTTGCCGATCCGGAGGTTAAGCTGGTAGCGGCGGCGGCGGTTACCTCGGAACGCTGCCCCCTGGGGCTGCGGGTCCTGGCCGCGGGGAAGGATTACTTTACCGACAAAGCCCCCCTGGTAAGCCTTACCCAGCTT
>JAITQR010000130.1 GCA_031288815.1 Treponema sp. | reverse complement strand
GGGAACTTCCCCCTGGTGGAGGCCTGTCTCTACCTTGCCACGGCCCCCAAATCCAATTCGGCCCTCAATTTCTTCGACGTGATGAAGGAGGTGGAGAAGGAAGACGCGGAGGTTCCCAGCCATCTGCGGGACGCGAGCCGGGATAGCGAAAGTTTCGGTCACGGGGAAGGCTACGTGTACCCCCACGCCTACCGGGAACACTGGGCGGCCCAGCAGTACCTCCCTTCCAGCCTGGTGGGAAAGATCTTCTACATGCCCAGCCGGGTGGGCTACGAGGGGAAAATCCGGGAGGAAGTTTTACGGAGGCGGGAACTCCAGGCGGCCATCGTCCTGGGCGACGGGGCCGCTGGGGACGGGGAAGCCCTTACCTGGTCCGCCGCATCCAAAGGCAGGGAAGGCTGGTTCAAGCGGCTGGAATCGGGCCGGAGCGGGCTCCTCCTCTCCGACCGGGACCGGATCCTGGGGGCGGTGAAGATCCGGCGGCACCACCGGATCCTGGTAGCCGCCGGGGGAGACGGCCTCCTCCTCTGGGAATGTCTCCGCCGGGCCCCGGAAGGGCTCTGCGCCTGTCTGGTGGAAAACGAGAGCGCCCGGGACACCCTGTTCCGTTACGCCGCCACCCTGGACGAGGTGGAACAGCCCCGGATCGCCGTGTACCCCGCGTCCCTTCCCAGCCCCGCCGGGGCGGAGGAATGGTTCGGAACCCCCCTGTTCGACCGCCTCTTTGCCCGGGAGCCCTGGCGGCGTGTGGAAGCCCCCGCCGAGGCCTTCCGGGATATGGCGGAAAAAGCCCGGAGCCTCCTCGCCCCAGGCGGGGATCTGGTCATCCTTCAGTCCCCTCCCCGGCGGGGAGAGCGGATCTCCCGGATAGCGGAAGAGGAATGCGGCGCGGAACCGTCCCTGGGCGCCAGACTCCGGGAAGCGGAGGAGGCGTTTTTCGGGGATCGGGGCGGTCTTTTGATGAACTGGGACGCCTCTCTTCTGGAAAAATGCTTCAAGGACGCGGGTTTCGAGACCCTGGTCAGCGAAATAGACCAGAAAGAGGAACGTCTTGTCACCGGAAAGGATCTGGGGCTGTGGTTCGATCCCGAAAAATCCCGCTGGGGCGGCTTTATCGCCGCCGCCCTGGGGATCGGGGATTTCAAACGTCTGGAAGAGATCCTCCGGGAACGGGCGGCCCGGGGGCCCATCACCTGGAAGTGGAAAAGCCTTCTCCTGGCTGCCAGGTAAGCCGGTTCCGGAATCGGGCTAAAGCCGCCCGGCAGCCTGTCCCGCCGTCTCAGGCCAGGTACTTCCGCAGCCTTTCCAGCACCTGTTCAAAATCCAGCGGTTTCCCCACATGGTCGTTCATCCCCGCGGCGAGGCACTTGTCGATGTCTTCGGCGAACACATTGGCGGTCATGGCGATTATGGGTACCCTGTTGGCCAAAACCTTCTGGGCTCCCCCGGCGATATCCGGCGTTTTACCGGGCATGGATGCTTCAAATTCCCGAATCCGGCGGGTAGCCTCGTAGCCGTCCATCTCGGGCATGTGAACGTCCATGAAGACAAGGTCATAACGGCCGGGATCGGCTTTGAACTTATTAAGGACCTCAAGCCCGTTTTCCGCGCAGACTATCTCCAGCCCCAGGGGTTCCAGCAGGGTAACGACGATTTCCCGGTTAATCTCGATATCCTCGGCGATGAGCACCCGCTTTCCGGCCAGGTTCAAATCCTCCCCGGTTTCGCCGGCTTCTTCCTTCCTGCCCGCCAGGGGAACGCCGACGCTGAGGTTCTGGTTGATGCAGTCCACCACGTAGGAAGGGTACAGGGGCTTGGGAAGAAAACCGCTCACCCCGGCTGAACGGGCCGCCGCCTCTATCTTCTCCCACTCGATTGAGGAGATCATCACGATTACCGTCCGGCCCCCGGTTTTCTCCAGAATTTTTCGGGACAGTTCTATGCCGTCCATTTCCGGCATGGCCCAGTCCACAAAATAGATGTCGTAGCGGCTGCCCCGCTCCAGCATACGCAGGGCCTCGAAGCCGCTCGCGGCCGCCTCACAGCAAAAACCGATCCGCGCCGCCATGGAGAGGAAATATTCCCGCAGTTCCTCCGAATCGTCCACCACCAAAGCCCTGACGTTTTCTATCCTGGGCGCCAGGCTCAGCCGGTTTTCCTCCTGCCCTTTGCCTGTCTGCGCCCGGATGGTGAAGATAAAGGTGGAACCCTTGCCCAACTCCGACTCCACCCAGATGTTCCCGTCCATCATCTCCACGATACGTTTGGAGATGGCCAGCCCCAGGCCGGTTCCCCCAAAACGGCGGGAAATGCCGCCGTCCGCCTGGACAAAGGAATTGAAAAGCTTCCCCTGCTGTTCCCGGGAAATACCGATCCCCGTATCGCTTACCTCGAAACGCAGGGTACAGTAAGCCTCTTTTTCCTCAACTTTGTTTACCCGCAGGGTAATATCCCCGTAATCGGGGGTGAACTTGATGGCGTTGGAAAAGAGGTTGGCAATCACCTGGGAAAGCCGCTGTTCGTCGCTTATGATATAGGCGGGCAGATCCGGACCGGTCTTGACGAAAAGGTTCTGATTCTTCTCCCCCGCCCGGAATTCGATGACATCGGTAACCCTGATAAGAGTCTTCTCCAGGTTAAATTCGGTAAAGGAAAGCTCGAATTTGTCGGCCGCTATCTTGGACATATCCAGTATGTCGTTGATCACCCCCAGAAGATGGGTAGAGGCGATCTCGATCTTGCCCAGACAGTAGTTTTTTTTATCCGGATCCCGGGAATTTTTGGCGATACTGGTCATACCGATGATGGCGTTGAGGGGGGTACGGATCTCGTGGCTCATGTTGGCCAGGAAATCCCCCTTGGCGGAACTTGCCCGCTCGGCTTCCTCTTTGGCGGCCAAAAAAGCCTCGATATCGTAGAGAACCAGCATAGCCCCCCCGCCGCCGGGGGTAAACTGCAGGGTATAACGCCGGGGACACCCGTTTCCGGCAATGTCCAAGGCCACCGCCTCCGTTATTACCGGCCCGGGGGATTGGGCGGCGCCGGAAAACAGACGATCCAGTTCGTTCCCGAAGGACGCGCCGTCCAGGATGCCGAAGACATCCCGGTAGTGGCGGCCTTTGATCAGGGAAAAATCGGCAATCCCGGCGAGACGGAGGAACCTGGCGGTACAATGGGCGAAGGAACCGTCGGGGTTAAAAAAAACGATAATATCCGGGCTGGTTTTCAGGATCGGCCCCAAAACCCCCTCGAACAGCTCCGTATTTGCTTTTAAAGTTTCGGTCATTATATCTTGTTTAGAAAATAACATAAAGTACAAAGAAATAAAAGAAAAACACGGCCTTTTAACCGTCCCCGGCGGCCCCGGCTGAAGAATTTCAAAAAACGCGGGCTCCTTCCCAAAACCCCGACTCGGGAAAGACCCCGGAAGAGAATCTTTTCCAATTTCACCTTTTCAAAAAAGCCTCAATAGGCAAGGCGGGGGAAAGGGTGTATATTTTGCTTATAAGTCCATATCGCCAAGAGGTGCGTATCATGGCCATAAAAGTCGCGATAAACGGGTTGGGGCGTATAGGGCGGCAGGTACTCAGGCGGCTGCTTACCGACAAGATCTTTGAACTTATCGCCATCAATGATACAGCCAAGCCGGGCTTATTGGCCTACCTTTTGAACCACGATGTTCAGCCGGGAGCCTCCGTTCTTGCCGCCAGGGAGGGAAGGGACTGTATTTCCCTAAAGGGGAAAGATATCAGGACTTTCGCCGAACCTGACCCCGCGAAGCTTCCCTGGAAAAAACTCAAAGTGGATCTGGTTCTGGAATGTACCGGTCTTTTTGATACTGGGGAAAAAGCCGCCGCCCATATCGGCGCGGGGGCCAAAAAGGCGCTGATCGCCTGCGCCGCCGCGGCAGATCTTCCGGCCATCGTCTACGGACTTAACGAAAAAACCATCCGGTCCGGGGACAGGATAATTTCCGCCGTCTCTCCCGCCCTCAACTGCCTTGCCCCCCTGGCCAAGGCCCTCAATGAATCGGCCCCCATCCGTTCGGGGATTGTCCTGAGCCTCCGGGAAAGCGGCGGCGCTTGTGACCGGCCTGCCCCCGAGGGAGATGCCGGGAAAAACCACCTTTTCCGCCTTTTCCGGGCGGAAGAATCCGCTATCATCCCCGTCTCCCCGGACTGGGCCGGCGCCATGGGGCGTCTTATCCCGGAACTGGCGGGGAAACTCTCCTTTTCCGCCCAGCGGCTTCCCGGCGGAGGGGGCGCCCTGATCCTCCTTTTCGCCGTGGTCGAGGCGGCCGGCCTGAGCGCGGAAAAACTCAACAGGGCGATAAAGGCCAAATCCGGCAAGGTTCTGGGTTACAACGATGAGGAGATCATCTCCCCGGACACGGCCGGTACGGCCTACGCCTCCCTTTTCGACGCCACCCAGACCCTGGTCCAGCCTCTGGCGGAGGGCCTTTACCAGGTTCAAGCGGCCTCCTGGTACGACCCCCAAAGCTCTTACGCCGCCCAACTGGTCAGGATCGCCAGGTATCTTGCCGAATTGGAGGGAAAAACCGAAACCCTTACGGCAAAAACGGAATCGTCCCCCCTGGCAAGGCCCGGGGATCCCGGCCCGGCAAGGAAGGGCGTCTCCCCGGCAAGGCCCCGGAAAGCGGAGCCGAGGAAAACCTTCGCGGAAAGAAACAGGGCGGACAGAGCCGGGGAAGCTCCCCTGCCCCGTAAGCCCCTGATCAATTTCCCCAAATAGCCGGGCTTACCCCTGGTTGGAAAACCGGGTGCCCCGTCCGTTCCACGGCCGGGTTGGTTGATTTTTTTGCCGGATCCGCGTTATTTTATGGACGGTTATGGCGCTTTCCCTCTACAACACACTAGGCAGAACCTTGCAGGTTTTTGAGCCGCTTAATCCGGGACGGGTCGGTTTCTACGGCTGCGGCCCCACGGTGTATAACTACGCCCATATCGGGAACCTCCGTGCCTACGTGACCCACGACATTCTTACCCGTACCCTCCGCCGCGTGGGCTACCAAGTTACCCACGTGATGAACATCACCGACGTGGGGCATCTCTCGGGGGACAATGACGAGGGGGACGACAAGATGGTCAAGAGCGCCCAGGAACGGGGTAAGAGCGTCCTGGAAATCGCCGATTTTTACACCAGGGCCTTTTTTAATGATACGGAGCGGATGAATATCGGCAAGCCGACGGTGGTTTGCAAGGCTACCGAATACGTGGGGGAGATGATCTCCCTGATTAAACGGATCGAGGCCAACGGTTACACTTATTCCGCCGGGGGAAACCTCTACTTTGACGTAAGCAAATTCCCCGGCTACGGGGAACTGGCCTTGCTCCGGCAGGGTGAGTTAAAGGCCGGCGCCCGGGTAGAGACCGACGAGAACAAACGGAACCCCCAGGACTTTGTGCTCTGGTTCACCAAGAGTAAATTCGAAAACCAGGCCCTGGTCTGGGACAGTCCCTGGGGCCGGGGCTATCCGGGCTGGCATATCGAGTGTTCCGCCATGAGCATTAAACACCTGGGGGAACAGTTCGATATCCATGCCGGAGGCATTGATCATGTGCCTATTCACCATACCAACGAATTAGCCCAGAGCGAGGCCGCCACGGGGAAACATCCCTGGGTCAAATACTGGGTACACAACGAATTCCTTGTCCTGGATAAGGCGAAGATGTCAAAATCCGCAGGCGGGTTCATCACCCTCCAAAGCCTGACGGACGCGGGCTACGATCCCCTGGATTACCGCTATTTTCTTCTGGGCGGCCACTACCGCAGCCAGCTTCAGTTTTCCTGGGAAAGTCTTGAGGGGGCCAGAAACGCCCGGCGATCCCTCCTGGACCAGATACGCCGTCTGGCGGAAAAGGCGGGAAAAGAAACGGTCGCGGCCCTGAGGGCGGAACCCGGGCCAAAGCCGGCGGAATCCGGGACCGCGAAGGG
>JAITQR010000101.1 GCA_031288815.1 Treponema sp. | reverse complement strand
TTCCCGCTCAAAGAGGGAACGGATACCCAGCAGGTGATCCATCCGGCCTCCCCCGCCCCCCAGGAGCCAGGTTTCGGTACAGCCTTTTTCCCAGAGCAGGGAGAGGGCCAGTTCCGTATCAAGAAAATCTTTGTCCCCGGGGTAGCGGAGAACCCGTTCGGGAGGGTATTTCTCAAGCCTGGCCGGATCGTCCAGGGAGTCCATGTCGCCGACAATCCAGTCCGGCCGAAACCCCGCGCCTTCGGCGGCCATAAGGCCCGAATCGGCGGCGACGCTGAGGATCCCGGCCCGGTCTTCACCCAGAATACGGCGGATCAAGTCCGGGCGAGGCCCCTCCCCGCCTATAAACGCTATCCCCAGCATACCCCCTCCCCGCCATGCCGCCGCGACGGGCTGCCAGCAGCCTGCCGCAAGTGGATTTTTGCGCTAATCAAATAGCCTTGGCGCTTATATGCTCCTAGAAACAACTTTGCGCCGCCTTTACCGTGTAGTATAGTCAAAAGAACCGGTTCAAAGAACAGTTGGTTTTGGGAGTCTCCCCAAAAGCCGGAGTTTTGGGAAAGCCTCTTGGAACCCAAATTAGCCGAGTTTTGAAACCGGCTCAAGTACCCTTGGAGTATATCAGGCCATGAACATCCACCCTCTGCTGAAAGAAATCGCCCTGTTCTTCGCCCGGGAGGGAAAGCTGCTCTACCTGGTGGGAGGCGCGGTGCGGGATCAGTTCCGGGGGAAAAAGTCCCAGGATTGGGATCTGGCCACCGACGCGCGGCCGGAAGAGGTAATCGCCCTGTTCCGCAAGCCCCTGGGGGAGGCGGACGGAAGCGGCGGGAGGGGCCTGCCCTCCGGAAAACCCCCGGCCGGGAAAGCCCGGGGCTTTGTGGTCCCCACGGGAATCAAGCACGGCACCGTTACGGTCCATTACAAAAACAGGGAATTCGAGGTGACCACCTTCCGTACCGAGTCGGACTATCTTGACGGCAGGCATCCGGAGAGGCTTGCCTTTGCCGGAACCATTGAGGAGGATCTTTCCCGCCGGGACTTTACCATGAACGCCATAGCCCTGAAGCTGCCGGAGGGGAAAATCGTGGATCCCTTCGACGGCAGGGGGGACATCAGGGAAAAGATCATCCGCTGCGTGGGGGATCCCCTGGAGCGTTTCGGCGAGGACGGGCTCCGGCCCCTGCGGGCCCTGCGTTTTGCCGCCCAGCTTGGCTTTGCCCTGGACGGGCCCACCCGGGAGGCCATCCCCAAAACCCTCGATGTGGCCGCCAAAGTTTCCCCGGAACGGGTCCGGGGCGAGCTGGACAAGATAATCGCCTCTCCCTTCCCTTCCCCGGCCTTCCGCCTGATGGAAGAGACCGGGCTTATGGAACTCTTCCTGCCGGAACTCGCCGCCTGCCGGGGGGTGGAACAGAAAGGCTACCACCGCTTTGACGTGCTGGATCATTCCCTTCTGGCCTGCGATTACGCGGCCCGGCATTCCTACCCGGAGGATGTCCGGCTGGCGGCCCTGTTCCACGACATCGGGAAACCCCAAACCCGCAAAGCCGGCGAACAGGGGGTCTGGACTTTCCACCGCCACGAGCAGGTCTCCGCGGAAATGAGCGGGCGGATCATGGGCCGGTTCCGCTACCCCAAGGCCCGGATAGACGCGGTCCGGCATCTGGTGGCGGAACACATGTTCCACTACCAGGAAGCCTGGAGCGACGGGGCGGTGCGGCGTTTCGTGATCCGCGCCGGGGAGGAAAACCTGGATAACCTGTACCGCCTCCGCCGGTCCGACGCCTACGGCATGACCGGAACCGAACCGGCCCCGGACGGCCTCGCCGCCCTGATAAGCCGGGTGGACGCGGTTCTGGCCCAGGGCAAGGCCCTATCCCTCAAGGATCTGGCCGTATCGGGAAATGATCTGATAGAGATGGGGATTCAACCGGGAAAACACATGGGGATAATCCTGGGGGAACTGCTGGAAGCGGTGGTGGACGATCCGGAACTCAACTCCCGGGAAAAGCTCCTGGAAATAGCGGGCAGGATCAAGCGCCGCTATGCCTGCGGCTGAAGCCGCCAGGGAGCCTGTTACCAGCAGCCTGTTAACCCTAAATCACAACCGTGAAGAATATTAACCACGAAGGCCATTTGGCCAGCGCACAAAGGTACACGAAGGACCAGGTTCCCTGACTTCATTCATTACTTCGTGCGCCTTTGTGTTACCTTCTTTGCCTTTGTGTTAAAATTCTTAAATTATCGTTTAGTTCAATCAAGGTACCGGCGGCCCGGCGGGAGGCTTAGGGTTTGGCGGCGCCCTCCGGGCTCAATGCCTCCCAGGCGATTTTTGCCGCTTCCTGTTCGGCGGCCTTTTTTGTCCGGCCCGTCCCCGGTCCGTAAACCACGCCGTTTACCGTCACCTCCATCCAGTATAACCTGTCGTGCTCCGGGCCGGCGTGTTTAACCATACGGTACTCGGGGTACTCCCGGTAGTCCCGCTGGCTCAGTTCCTGTAAAAGGGATTTATAGTCCCGGTGGTAGTTATTCTCGGTTACCCGGCTGATCTCCGGGCCGATAAGGCGGGAAACAAAGGCGTAAGCGGCCTTGTAGCCGGAATCCAGGTACAAGGCGCCAATCAGGGCTTCCAGCGTGTCGGCCAGGATGGCGTTTTTCGTCCGGCCCCCGGAAAGCTCCTCCCCCTTGCCCAGGAGCAGTTGAGCGTCGATTTGCAGATCCCTGGCGATACCGGCCAGGATTTCCTCCGAGACTACCACGGCCTTTATCTTGGCCAGTTCCCCTTCGTTCTTTTCGGCGAAAATTCCGTAGAGCAGGGTGGCGCTTACCGCGCCAAGAACAGCGTCCCCCAGGAATTCCAGCCGCTCGTTGTTACCCAAACGGCCGGACTCGTTGGCCAGGGATCGATGGATAAAAGAAAGATTTAACAGCTCAAGGTTCTTGAATCTGACGCCCACGGCTTTTTGAAACGCCGTTAAAGCTCTTTTTCTGGCCAGGGAAAGACCCCGCCCTTCAGCCGAGGCGGAATAGTCCAAAGGGGCCTTTTACTTGATCTGGGATTTTATATACTCGTAGGCATCCCTGACGGTCTCAAATTCATTGGCCTTTTCATCCGGAATTTGGATGCCCATCTCTTCCTCGATAGCGTACACCAGTTCATAGGTATCCAGGCTGTCGGCGCCCAGATCCTGCCGAAAAGAAGCGTCCGGGGTGATCTTCTCCGCGTCAACCTCCAGCTTATCGGCAATAAGCTTCTTCATTTTCTCAAACAACTCGTCCATTTACCTGTCCTCTCTGTTTTTCTGTGTTTTTAGACCTTTGAATCCGGAACGATGACCTGTTTGCCCCGGTAAAAACCGCACTTCGGGCATACTCGATGCAGTAGAACCCGGTTTCCGCAGGTACTGCACTCAACTAACGCGGGAGCAACAAGCTTCATGTTGATGGACTGACGGCGGCGGGTCCGCGCCTTCGACGTCTTAAATCTGGGTACTGCCATGTATATAAACCTCGCTTACCTAAAACCTGTTCGAATATCTGGCATTGGAACAGCTATCCTAAAATGAAACGCCCCAAAAATCTAACAAAAACCGGGCAAAATGTCAAGTTGAGGAAACGGCTGACGAAATCGCGGAGCCGGGGTACTTCAGCCTCAGGGCTTCCGCCACCAGGGGAGGCACCATGCCGGAAATATTCCCGTGGAAAGAGGCCAGTTCCTTGATCGAGGAGGACCGCAGCACGAAATACTCCGGATCCGTGGTCATAAACAGGGTCTCTATGCGGGAATCCAGGGTTTTGTTCATC
>JAITQR010000095.1 GCA_031288815.1 Treponema sp. | reverse complement strand
ACCGTGGTGGGCCAGTGCGTGGGGGCCGGGGATTACGACGCGGTCCGGAAGCAGACCTTCCGGATCATGCGGCTTGCCTACCTCACCATGGGGGCCATTAGCGGCCTTATCGTTGTTTTCACGGAACAGGTGGTGGGCCTTTTCAGCCTGAGCGGGGAGGCCCAGGATCTGGCGGGAATATTCCTGCGGATTCACTGCGTGTCCATGATATTCGGCTGGCCCATGAGCTTTGTCCTGCCCAACGCCCTCAGGGCCGCCGGGGACGCCCGCTACGTGATGATCGTCGCCGCCGTCTCCATGTGGACCATCCGGGTAAGCGCCGCGTATATCCTCGCTTACTGGGTGGGCCTGGGGCCCGTAGGGGTCTGGCTTGCCATGGGCGGGGACTTTATCGGCCGGGGGGTCTCCTATTTTGTCCGCTGGAAAAGCGGCCGCTGGATGGGGCAGAAGGTGATCGGGGACTAGGGATGGAGTGGGATAAGCGGGCCATCCTCCGCCTGATCTGGCCCCTGGTACTCGAGCAGGGTCTCCTGGTTACCATGGGTATCGCGGACACCGTGATGGTGAGTTCCGTGGGGGAATACGCCGTCTCCGGGGTCTCCATCGTGGACGCCATCAACGTGCTCCTGGTTACCGTTTTTGGCTCCCTGGCTACCGGCGGGGCGGTGGTTACCAGCCAGTACATCGGGCGGCGGGATCAGCGGAGCGCCTGCCGTGCGGCCCGGCAGCTTGTCTACGCGGCCCTGGCGCTTTCCCTGGCTGTCATGGCCCTGGCGCTCGTCCTGCGGGATCAGATTCTGGGTCTTATTTACGGCCATATCGACCGGGAGGTGATGGAGGCGGCCCGGATCTATTTCTTTATCACCGCCCTTTCCTACCCCTTCCTTGGCCTGTACAACGCGGGCGCCGCCTTGTTCCGCTCCATGGGGAACAGCCGGGTAACCATGCTGGTATCCCTGGTGGTAAACATCGTCAATATCGCCGGGAACGCCCTTCTCATCTTCGTCTTTCATACCGGCGTGGCCGGGGCGGCTGTCTCTACCCTGCTCAGCCGTGTCGCCGCCTCCTGGATACTCATGGGGATGCTCCTCTCCCGCAAGAGGATGCCGCCCCTGAACCTGCTGGGCTTTTTCAATTTTCATCTGGAGCCGGCGATGATCCGGAGCATCCTCAACATCGGTATCCCCAGCGGGCTTGAGGCTTCCATGTTCCAGTTGGGAAAGCTCTGCACCTCCCGGCTGGTTACCAGCTTCGGCACCTACGCCATCGCGGCCAACGCCGTCTGCGGGGTGATAAATTCCGCCGCCTTTATGCCCGCCAACGCCTTTAGCCTGGCCATGATCACCATAGTGGGTCAGTATGTGGGGGCCGGGGATTACGGGAAAGCCAGGAGCAAAGTAACAACCCTGATGAAGATGGTCTACACCCTGATCATCGGCACCAGTATTGTTACCTATGTGGTACGGAATCCCCTGCTCCGGCTCTTTAACCTGAGCCCCGAAGCCTACGCCCTGTCCCTCCAATACCTCTGGATACTCTGTTTCATCAATCCCCTGGTCTGGCCCCTCAGCTTCGGCCTGCCCAACGCCCTCAGGGCCGCCGGAGACGCCCGCTACTGCCTCGTGGTTGGGGCCTCTTCCATGTGGATCCTGCGGATCAGCAGCGCCTTTCTCCTCGCCCTGGTTTTCAAGATGGGGCCTATGGGGATCTACTGGGCCATGGTGGCCGACTGGTTCGTCCGCGCCTTTCTGTTCTGCCGGCGCTGGCTTGGGGGGCGCTGGCGGGAAAAAGTGGTAATTTCTTAGGTGTGCGTTTAGTCGTGACAGCCTACTAGCCGGAAATCGCCTTTCCGTCAATAATAAAGGGGAGGTGTTTTATGAACAGGAACTTTAGTCCCGAGGCGGTTTCTGAATTTGCCCACTATTACGGTTTTCATTATGACAATCTGGATCCGGTTTCCCTGATGAAGGACGTGCTCCGCCACATGGAACGGGGCCTTCACGCTCAGCCTTCAAGCCTTCCCATGATCCCTTCATACATTAGCCCCGTATCCCATGTGCCGCCGGGAAAGACCGTGCTGGCCCTGGACGCCGGGGGTACCAACCTGCGGGCCAGCCTTGTCCGCTTCGGCGATAACGGCAAGGCCGTGGCCGAGGGGACGGTAAAGATCCCCATGCCGGGAACCCAGGGCCGGATAGGAGCCGAGGAATTTTTCGATCAAATCGCGGGACTTACCGCGCCTTTGCTGGAAAAACATTCCGGTATCGGTGGTATCGGCTTCACCTTTTCTTACCCCATGGAAATAACCAGTGACGCGGACGGGATCCTCCTGGGGCTCAGTAAGGAGGTGGACGCCTCCGAGGTGATTGGGAAAGCCATCGGCAAGGGACTCCGGGAAGCCCTGGCCCGGAAAGGGATCAACTTTGCCGGACGGATCGTGCTCCTCAACGACACGGTAGCCACCCTGCTTTCGGGGCTGGCGGAGATTCCCCCCGATGGCGAAGAGACCAAGACCCCGGACAAATACGGCCTTCCCGAAGGGCCGGTTATCGGTTTTATCCTGGGGACGGGCTTTAATACCGCCTATCCGGAAAGGGTGATCTCCAAGATCGGTTTTGACTCCCCGGTTCCCCAGATAGTGGTCTGTGAGACCGGCACCTTCGCCATCGGCTGCCAGGGCATTCTGGACCGGGAATATGACGCCACCACCAAGAATCCCGGGGCTTACACCCTGGAAAAGGCCAGCGCCGGCGCTTACCTGGGCCCCCTTACCCTCCACGTCCTGAAGCGGGCGGTTAAGGACGGCCTCCTGAAATTCGAGCGATCCGGGGAACTCCTGGCCATGGAGACCCTGCAGACCAAGGATCTGAACCAGTTCCGGCATCATCCCCTGGCGGCGGAAGGCCCCCTGGGAGGCATCATCGGCCTTGACGAGCCGGGGGCTCTGGGGACTATCCAGTACATCGCGTCGATTATTACCGAGCGGGGCGCTCTGCTCTCCGCGGCGGCGGTAGGCGCGGCGGTGGAACGGGCGGGCGGGGGCTTTGAACCCTATGCCCCGGCGCGGATAGCCGTGGAGGGAACCACCTATATGATCTACAAGGGAATGCGCCGCGCCCTGGAATCCTGGCTTCATATCATGCTGGTTTCCGGAAAGCCTCGGCCCTGCGTGATCGCCCCGGTGGAGCAGGCCAGCCTCTTCGGGGCCGCCGTGGCAGCCCTTTCCCGCTGAGGATCCCGGATAAATTCCCCGGGACTTTGCCGCGCTTCGCGCGGGAAACCCCAAAAAACCGCCGGCCAAAGCCCCCGGGAGTATCGGTCCGCTTTTCTTAAGTCCCTATCCCCAACTCCGCCACCTTCCGGTTTCCCATCTGGCGCAGCACGTACTTCTGAATTTTTCCGCTTGGGGTAAGGGGAAAGGAGTCCACAAAGAAGACGTACTTGGGTATCTTGAAACGGCTTATCTGGCCCCGGCAGAAATCGCGGACATCCTCCTCCTTCATGCTTAGGTCCTGGTGCAGGATGATAAAGGCCCCCACTTCCTCGCCGTACTTCTTGCTGTTTATGCCCACCACCTGCACGTCCTTTATCCCCGGCATGGTGTAGAGATAGTCCTCAATCTCCTTGGGGTACACGTTTTCGCCGCCCCGGATGATCATGTCTTTGATCCGGCCGGTTACCCGGAAGTTGCCGTCTTTGTCCTTGACTCCCAGGTCTCCCGAATGGAGCCAGCCGTCCCTGTCGATGCACCGGGCGGTTTCTTCGGGCATCTTGTAGTAACCCTTCATGGTGTTGTAGCCCCGGCAGCAGAATTCCCCATGTACCCCGTTGGGACATTCTTCCCCGGTGTCGGGATTCCGGATGGTCACCTCCACCCCCGGCAGGGCCCGGCCCACGGTTTCCACCTTCACTTCCAGGGAATCGTCGTAGCGGGTTTGGGTCATCACCGGGGAGGATTCGGTAAGGCCGTAACAGATGGTAATTTCCCTCATGTACATCAGATCGATAACCTGCCGCATGGTTTCAATGGGGCAGGGGGAACCGGCCATGATTCCCGTCCGGAGGCTGGAAAGATCGAACATCCTGAACATAGGGTGGTTGAGTTCCGCGATAAACATGGTGGGCACCCCGTAAACCGCGGTACAGCGTTCCTTCTGTATGGTCGCCAGCACCAGGAGGGGATCGAACCATTCCAGCATGGCGGCGGT
>JAITQR010000085.1 GCA_031288815.1 Treponema sp. | reverse complement strand
GTCGCTCCGTCAGGCTTTCGCCCATTGCGGAATATTCTTAGCTGCTGCCTCCCGTAGGAGTCTGGGCCGTATCTCAGTCCCAGTGTGGCCGTCCACCCTCTCAGGCCGGCTACCCATCTCAGGCTTGGTGGGCCTTTACCTCACCAACTACCTAATGGGACGCAAGCCCATCCCCAGGCGGGGCCAAAGCCCCTTTCTTTATGAAACCATAGTCCCATAACCACATCCGGTATTACCCACTATTTCTAATGGCTATCCCAGTCCTGAAAGTAGGTCACCCACGCGTTACTCACCAGTCCGCCGCTCTAGGAGGGATTGCTCCCCCTTGCCGCTCGACTTGCATGCTTAAGACGCGCCGCCAGCGTTCGTTCTGAGCCAGGATCAAACTCTCCATGATATGTTTTTCTCACGACCCGAAGGCCGAAAGAATACCACTTCAAGCAGTCCGGCTTCCACCAGACTCCGCGGGTCGCCATAATAGGCTCCCCGCCATTCCCGATACGCTCGCGCCCGGTCCCCGCCAAGTCCCCTCGGCGTTAACCGGCTCTTCCTTCTCCCCTTCCCTATATTGCCAAAAATCCCTGAAACCGGAACTCCCGTCCCGGTTCCTTTGCCTTTATCCCGCCGGCGATTCCTCGCGCTTCGCGCTTAAAACCGGCCTAACAAAGGACAAGGGCATCCCCGCCCTTTTTTTGAGCGGGTTTCGAGAAGATACACCACTATCGCCAAACATGTCAAGCGGCCCTAATAAAAATTTTTAAATTTTTTTTTATCCGGAAGTCCGTTTTAACGGCTCGCCGAACCCTTGGTTCGACTTTGTCATGCGGAGGCTCATCTTTCCAAGGCGGCGCTTCCTGGAGCCTGTCGCGTTTGTGGATTTTTCGCCTATTTACGCAGAAAGTCCACTCGCTACAGGTTCCTAATGCATCATCGTGTATTCCTGAACGATCTGAATCTCGCTCTGGATAAGGGCGGAAGGGGCGACCTCTTTGGCGGCGGCGGCGGCCGTTTCTATGATGGTTTTGGCGTTCGCCACGCCGTAGAGGATAACCGTTTCATTCGAGACGGAAGCCTCCAGGAAGTGTACCGGTATCTCTTTTTCATAGATGATGTGGTGCTTTATCCGCTGGGCCAGGGTTAGTTCCTTGATCCGGCTGGAATTCCGGGCTTCTATCTCCGGGGTAACCAAACTATCCAGAAGATGTTTGACGATTTCCGCGCAGTTAGCCGGGTGCAGGTAACCGCTGTTAAGGCATATATGGTAATTCCCCGGATCTTTCCACTCTATGTCGAAGAAATACCGGTGAAAACCTATCCGGTCGTTATCGCTCTGCTCGATGATCTGCCGGGCCCGCCGGTCATCGCAGTGGAAATGCCCCTTGACCCGCTCGGCGCGGATATCGAAGGGGGCGACCAGAAACACGGAAAAAACGCCGGGCACATTCCGCAGAACCATCCCGGCGCCCCGGCCGATAAAAACCCGGTTGCCCTCCCCCGCCTCGGAGTAAATCGCGGTCTTGAGGAAATGCAGGTAATCGTCCCTATCCTGGGACAGGGACGCCCAGAACGAGGGCTTCCGCTCGTCGTAGCGTTCCAGCTTCTGCCCGGCTACTCCGTAGGACTTGATCCGCTCTTCCAGGGCCTGCTTGTCGACGAAACGGTAGTCCAGCAATTTGGCCAATTCGTAGGCCGTCTCGTCGCCCAATGCCGCAAGTTCGCGGGAAATCGTGATAATCGCCATAGGACACCCCCTGCAAAAAGCTCCGAAATCGCCTGACCGGCGATTTCTTACCCTGCGAACACCCGAACCAACGGTTCGTCTCGGAGCCCGATTATCGGGCTCCTTACGCAGTTTGCAAGGCCGGACAACCGGGGTTTTCGCGTCTCAGGCGGCGCAAAAATTCCCCGGCGCAACAGGCCGCTAGCTACAGCATAAATCGAGACACCTGGATTGTCAAAAAAAAGGTTCCCCGAAAATTTCAGTTTTTGGGGAAAAGGGCCCTGGATTTATGGGAAAAGACGAGCCGGACCGTTTTTTCAGGGCCGAAACCTTTCATGAAACCAGGCGGGTTATGGAGAGGGCCCGAATTTAAAACAATTCCGATTCCACCCAGGCGGCCAGAAAATGGTAAAGCGCCAGGTGCCGCTGCTGTACCAGGTAGGTCTCGGTTTCCGGTACCGAAAGGCATATATCGCAGAGGGGCCGGAGCCGTCCCCCGCTTTTCCCGGTGAGGCCGATCACCTTCATCTTCCTGAAACGGGCGGTCATGGCGGCGGCTATGACGTTTTTAGCGTTTCCCGAGGTGCTGATGCCGATAAGCGCGCTGTTTTCATTGCCGTAACCCATTACCCCCTGGGCGTAGACGCTGTCCGCCGAGAGATCGTTGGCCACCGCGCTGGTCAGGGAGGTATGGGCCCCCAGGGCGATGGCGGGAAGGGCGCCCTGAAGGTTCTCCGCGAGGATCCGGCCGCTCTGGCCGTAGTGTTCCGCAAACCAGGCGGCGTCTTCCGGGGGCAGGGGCCGCTTCAGGAGGAAGCCCTTCATCAATTCCCCCACGATGTGTTCCGCGTCGGAGCTGCTTCCGCCGTTGCCGCAGATAAGCAACTGCCCGCCTTTCCGGTAACAAGCGGCCAGCAAGGCGGCGGCGGCCAGGATATCATCCCTCAGGGGATTCAGTTCCCCCTGGGTCTGAAAAAAATGTTCCGTCATGCGCAGGGTTCGTTCTTTTTCCACCTTTACTCCTACTCCTTGAAAATCCGGACCGCGGCTTTCCCGGTCCGTGTTATCCCTCTAGCCCGTATTCCGCCACGGCCAGGGCCGCGTAGTCGCCGATCCCGTCCCCCAGTTCGCTGGGCACTACCCGGCAGCATTCCCGGGCGATAGGCAGGACTTCCGCCTCGATTACCGCCGCCGCCGGGGGCCACAGCTCGTTCCGGCTCCGGACGAAGATACTGCCGATGATGATGAGTTCGGGGTTGAGGATGTCCATGATGATGGAGAGCCCGGCCCCGAGTTTCTTCCCCACCTCGGCGTAGATTTTCTTCGCCAGCCGGTCCCCTTCCGCCGCGGCGATACCCACGGTTTTGGCGCTGAGGGAATCCAGATCGGCGTAGGAGGGACAGAAGGCGGGGCTTCGGCCCATCTGGAGTTCCGCCTCCACCATGGATCGGGCAAGCCGGGCTATGCCCCCGCCGCTGCAGAAGCCCTCAAAAGAACCCCCCTTGCCGTAACCGGGAGGGCCGTATTCGGCGAGCCGGATATGGCCGACTTCACCGGCCTGCCCGCCCGCCCCGCTGTAAAGCCGCCCATCCAGGATTAAGCCGGCCCCCATGCCGGTTCCGCAGGTCAGGAACACCAGGCTTTTACAGCCCCTGCCCGCCCCGTACTTCCACTCCGCCAGGGCGCCGGCGTCGGCGTCGTTCTGGAGAAAGGCGGGTATCCCCAGGGCCCGGGAAAAAAACTCCGTGACAGGCACCCTGTCCCAGCCGGGCAGGTTAGGCGGCGACAGGATAAGCCCCCGCTTCTGATCCAGCGGACCGCCGCAGCTTATCCCCAGGGCGGAGGGTTTTTCCCCGCCGGGAAAATTCCCCATGTCCCGGAGGAGGAGTTCCAGCATCTCCCGGGGGCTTTGCCCGGCGGTGGCACGAAGTTCCCCCCGGGCGGCAAATTCGAGTCCCTCCCCGGTTTTCCTTCCCAGGGAAACCCGGCATTTGGTCCCGCCGATATCAACGCCAATAAGATGCATACAAGCAGCAAGATATACCTTTTTCCCCCTTCTTAAAAGGCGCTGTTTTTTATTCGCGGCCAAGGGTTTACTACCCCGCCCTTCAGGACGAGGTTGTTGATTCGTAGCGAAAGGTTTGTCACTTCCCCAAAAAATCGGCGCCTATTCGGCCATTTACCAAATCTCCGTGAAGGGTTAGGCTTAACTCATGAAGAGCAAGGGCCTGGAATGGCGGGAAGAGGGGAGCAGGGAAGTATTTACGTGCAATGTTTTCTCGATCCGGGAAAGTTCCTGCCGCTCCCCGGACGAGGAACTGCGGAAATACACGATTATGGACGCCGCCGACTGGGCTATTGTTATACCGGTCATGGACGGTCCCCGGGGCAGGGAATTTGTCATGGTAAGGCAGTGGCGGCACGGAACCAGGGAGTTGAGCCTGGAATTCCCCGGCGGGGTTTTTGAGCCCGGGGAGGACCCCGCCGCCGCCGCGGGCAGGGAACTGCTGGAGGAAACGGCCTACCGGGCGGGAAAAATCGAAAAAATAGGGGAATTCGCCCCCAATCCGGCGATTATGTCAAACCGGGTACACTTTTTCCTGGCCGAAGATCTGGAATACACCGGGTCCCAGGAACTGGACGAGGACGAATACATCGAGGTTGAAATTATGAGGGCCGGCGATGTGCTGCGGGGTATCGGGAAAGCGCCTTTTGTCCATGCCTTGATGGGCTCGGCCCTTTCCCTGTATATACAGAAAAAGGCCCCGGACTTGGATCTTTAAAAACCCGCCGCGAGATTCGGGGGCTTGTTAAAAGGCCCGCGCCGGATCAAAGTCCGCGGTAAGCAGCCGGGTTGCCGGACAGATCCAACAGCAAGGAGATTTTTATGGGAAAAGCGGTAAGCGCGTTGTTGATAGCGATGATGATCACCGGATGTCAGACCACAACCAAGGTGAATATCAACACCAATGTACCCGGCGCTTCAGTGGTGGTGGATGGCCGGATAATCGGCAATACCCCGATACAACAGGTAAAGATTAAAAATTCAAGCGGCAGGAGTTACCAGGTGATCATTGAAAAAGAAGGGTATGAAACTTTTCGGGGCAAGCTGGCCACGGAAACCAAAACAGCCAACGCCGTGGCCGCAGGGGTGGGTTATGTATTTAGCTGGCTCCTGCTGCCCATGTTCCTGTATATTAACGCCCTGTGGATAGAAGGCCCCCAGCCGGATCAGTATTTTATCTTAAAAGAAGCGGCGCAAACCAACTGATGGCAATCCGAATCGTTAGCCAGCCGGCGGCGATTGTCTCCTGGCAGCCTGTCACATAGGAACCTGTCGCAGTCTTTCTACCATCAGCGCCGCCGCCTCCACAATGGCGATGTGTTCTTCCCGGTGGACGCGCTCCGCGAGGCTTTGCGGCGTGTCTCCCGGTAACACCGGGACTTTCCGCTGAAGCAGGACGGGCCCGGCGTCTATGCCGCCGGTTACCAGGTGAACCGTACAGCCCGACTCCCTTTCACCGGCCGCCAGTACCGCCTTATGCACCCGCTCGCCGTACATGCCCTCCCCGCCGAATTTGGGAAGCAGCGCCGGGTGCAGATTTATCATCCGGCCTTCGTATTCCCGCAAAATATCGCCGGAGAGTATCGAGAGAAAACCCGCGTGGATGACAAGGCCGATCCGGCGCTCCCGGCAAACTTTGAGTATCCTGTCGGAAAGCTCCCTCCGGCGCTCCGGTTTGGCAAGGTTTTTGTCCGGCAGCTCGGTCAGGGCGGCCAGGCCGGCGGCCCTGGCCCGTTCCAGGGCGTAAACGCCGGGGCGGTCTGAAAGCACCGCGGCGATTTTCCCTTCCCCCAGGCGGCCTTCTTTCCCGGCCCTTATCAGGGCCTCAAGGTTGGTCCCGTTACCGGAAACCAGGACGAGGATATTCATCCTGTCCGCCGGATCTTCAAGGCTGGGCACGGCTCTGTTTGCCCCTTACTCAAACCGGAGCGCGGGGATTTGAGCCCCCGCCGGCGCCGCCCGGCCTATCTCCCAGGCGGGAAAGCCCTTGCCGTCCAGGTAGTCGATAGCCTTCCCCGCGTCTTCCCGCGCCAGGGCCAGGACGAAACCGATCCCCATGTTGAAGGTGTTGAACATTGTTTTCCTCAGGGCCGGATCCGATTTCAGCAGTTCGGCCCCCCTTCGCTGAGCCTCCGCGCCCCCGGGGCCTCCGGCCTCAGCGATCCCCGCCGCTATCCGGCTGAAGATAGGCGGAATGTTCCAGCTTCCCTCCCGGATCACCGGATCAAGCCGGACGCCTCCGGTTTCGGCGCCGAAGATCCGGGGTATGTTCTCGTAAAAGCCGCCCCCCGTGATATGGGCCATGCCCCGGATCTCCACCTGTTCCATGAGGCCCAGGACGGGTTTTACGTAG